>CAZJZR010000059.1:0-11111 GCA_964550475.1 uncultured bacterium | reverse complement strand
GACCTGCTTTGCGGTCTTGGCTAGAACAACCAGCGGCAATTTGCTTGGCGGGATCGGCTAGGTTGACGGGTAGAGCAGTGAGGCCACGGCTGGGGTCAAGACCAGGGGTGGTGATGGTGACGGTGCCGTTGAGGCCAAAGTCAGAACTGGCGTTGATGTCGCTGAAGGGGCTGAGGGGATCGCGAAACTCCAAGCCGTAGATGCCCTGAGCCGTGATGTCAATCCGGCCACCCCGTCCTTGGGAGGCTCTGGCGATGATGTCGCTGTTTTCGCCTTTGACTCCCAGGATGAAGGGAGCGTTGATCGTGACGTTGCCGCCGTTGCCTGTGCCGCCTGCGGTGGCGGAGATCAGGCTATTATGCCGCATCAAAATGTAATCGCGGATGTTGAGGAAGATGTTACCGCCATCGCTGTTGGTGGTGGTGGCAGTGACGGAACCTTGGTTGTTGAGGAACAGTCGCTTGGCAATCAGGTTAATGTTGCCGCCTGTGCCCGTGCCTGCACTAAAGGTCGAAATGCTGGCTCCATTGGTAATTTGTACCAGGTCGGGGTCAATATTGATGGTGCCGCCGCTGCCAGTGGAACCAGATGCGGTGGTGGCAAATAGCCCCGTGCCGGAACCATCTAAGGCAAGGGTATCAATGATGTTGAGGGTGATGTTTCCAGCATTTCCTGCGCCCTCAGTGGTGGCACTGATTTTAGCTCCATCCATGACGGTGAGGTTGTTAGCAGTCAGGGTGATGTTGCCCCCCGTACCACCCGGGAGAATGATATCAACGGGCTTCAAGCCAGGTAGACCGGTCAGATTAATGGTGTAGTTGCCCTGCTCTGCCCCATCATCCACCCAATCACTCAGAGGTAATGTTCCACCGGGGGCTGAGGGAGGGGTAATGGCAGTAAAATTAGTCAAATTGAAAATTTCCCCAGCAGCACTGACAGGAACTCTAGGGTAGCTAGTGACAGCTAAGTAATAGGTGCCAGCATTAGCTGGGGTAAGAGGATGATTCGCAGGCAGAGCTGATTGATAATTAAACCGACTCACATCATCATTCGCATAAACCCCTACTCCTTCATTGTTAAATAAAAATAGCCGCGTATCTAATACTTGTGAGGTGTTACCAATGGTTGCAGAGAAGGTTTGGTTCCCCTCCAGTTCAAGTCGGTACAAATCGACATCATTCGAGTCGCTTAGACTACCGATGATGGCATTCACTGCACTTCCCTGAATTTGGGTAGGCACCGTTTGAGCCGTAGCAAGTAACTGGCCACTGTCTCCCACCTCGGCGAAGATAACCCCGACTGGAGGCAGAGTGACAAATTGATCTTGTGTGTTGGCAAATAGTCCCGTATTCATTCCTACCAGCCAAATCTGATCGGCCTGTACTAAAATATTGCCTGCTGCACCTTCACCACTCGTATTACTGATGATTTGGCTGTTGCTGAAACTGATTACACCAGTACTAGTGATGGAAATATTTCCGGCAGGATTATCACTACGACTATCACTTTGTATGATGCTATTCCTAAAGGTGAGATTTCCTGTACTGTCTACTGTTACATTACCAGCTTGTCCTTTACCTCTTAAATTAACTTGGAAAAATGGGTCAGGAGGGCAAATTGTTAAACATATTTCTATCTGCTGAGCAGTGACAATGTTAACTTGATTTAGTAATAAGTTGCCTAAGCCACGAATAGCGACATCTCCAGAAGTACCACCCGATGCAATAGTGTTGATGGTCAGGCCAGTGATACTACTATTCGCCTCTAGTGTTATATTGCCCCCGTTACCTGAATCACCTAGTTGGGAAACAGCATAAGACGTTAGAGTAGACTCACTACCAACAATTGATCCTGCTCTGGCACTGATTAAAATTGCTCCTCCATTCCCTGCCCCCCCAAAACCATATGAACTCGACAGAGAATCCGAATTGGTTAAGGTAATGTTGCCAGAATAGGTATTGAAGGAAATTATCCCTCCATTTCCTCCATCACCAAACGTAGATGCTGAAGAATCCAAATCCGAGTTGGTTAAGGTAATATTGCCAGAATAGGTATTGAAGGAAATGGCTCCCGCATTACTCGGAGCTAAGTATGATGATGAGTATGAAAACGAGTTTAAGTCAATTAAGGTAATGTTACCGGAGTGAGTTTTAAAGGAAATTGCTCCTCCAATATCTGCATTACCCAAGTATGAATATGAGTATGAATACAAGTAAGAATTGCTAAGGTAGATATTGCCAGAATGAGTGTTGAAGGAAATATTCCCGCCTATCTTTGCTTGTCCTGGGAAGGAGTATGCATACGCCCGTACTCCCCCGTTGCCAAGAATAATACTCCCTCTTGTTGAAGTCAGAGTAACGTTTCCTGCATTGCCGCTATCTCCAGTTTGTGAATAGGAGAATGACCCAAGGGCTACAGGAGAGTCATATACATCGATTACTGTTCCTAAGGTTATTGGAGAACCGTACACATCGATAAATGAACCTGTGTTACGAATATCTTCGGTTGCTGTTAGTTCAATGTTTCCACCATTGCCCCCAATGATGTTGGAGGCATCAATGGAGTGAAAGGTAATGCCGCCATTATCTGCTGTCAGCTTGACCGTTGCTCCCTGAGCGTTGGGCTGGACTCGCACGGGGCTATCCAAGGTAATACCAACGGGAACGCCATTGTTGGTGAAAACGGGTGGATTGTTTTGGTTGGTGCGACCGTAGACCAGGTTGGTTTGTCCTGAACGAATAATCAAGCCTGGTTGGGTGGTTAATACACCATCGTCGCCCTGGAAGGTCGAAACCATATCTGGGGCATCAATGAAGACGGTGCCTTGGATGCGGACACTGCCTTGGGACTCGATTAACAGGGAGGGGTTGAATCCAGGATTATTGGGGTTGCCATAGTTGGCTGCAATGTCCACATTGCCCCCGCTACTAATAATCGGGTCATAGAGGCTGGTGAAATTGACCAATTGTCCCGACAAGCTGGCAATCCGGAATGCTCCCCTGCTGGCAAAGTGGGCATCCCCCGAAATCACCCCATCGCTGGTTAGGGTTAAATCCCCACCACTAACAAACGGCGTTTGCGATAGGTGGTTCAACGCCAGAATATCAATCCCCTGATTCCCCTGCACCGTCAGGTTCCCGCCTGCCTGCGCCAGAAACGGAGTCGTCACTGTATCCCGCACCAACACCGTATCCTGCGCTTGCAGCGTCAGATCTTGCCCTGCGATCAGTTGCCCTTGCAAATCCAGCTTGTCCGCCACCAACGCCAGATCCTGCCCCGCCTGCAAATTGCCGCGATTGGTAATCGTCGCCCCCGGTTGGCTAGCTCCATACTGCAACCCTGGTGTCAGGTTCACCGCCAGCAACGGCGGAGCCTGCGGGTTCGTGGCACTAAACTCGCTGCCATCAAAAAACTGCAAGCTGTTGGCCGTTGTCGCTGAAAACGTGCCGCCAATATCCAAGCGGGCATTGGCACCAAACGCAATTCCGTTGGGGTTGATCAAAAACAAATTGGCGATGCCATTGGTACGGATCAGCCCATCAATATTGGACAGGTTCGTCCCCGTTACCCGTGCCAGAATGTTGCCAATCTGCGACCCATTGTTGAAATAGGCCGATCCACCTGTGGGCACAGCAAACTCCCGGAAGCTGTGGTACAGGTTCACCCCTCGGATGGTGCCGTCGTTGATGGTGCAGGCGGTGCCGTTGCAGCTAACGCTGGAGTTGGTGGGTAGTGTTGCGTCGGGAACAATTTGCGCCCAACTGGTAGGTGCCCACAATGCAGTCAGACAAGTGGGAAGCACAAACCATGCCAATGAAACCCTCTGGCTCAATCCCAAATTAGGCATGGCAACACGTACCTTGATGAAGTGGGTATGGAGATGTAATAGGTGTGGATTAACCGTGATTTCTCTAATCCTCACCAGCGGGCAGCTACCAAACCCAGTTACTCATGATGATGGAGATGTTATCTGCTGAATCCACTTAGATAACTTAGCAAATATACTCTCGGAAAACTAGTATTTATCCGGAAGCGAGTTATTGCCAATGACTATAGCGACGGTGATTATGCACCACCTCTGTAAAACCACTGAAGCTTTGGATTTCCGACCCTGCATTGGGCAAGCACGGGGGCAATGCCCCTACGATTTTCGGAGATTTTCGGTAAATTGTCGTGAATAATAGAGGCTAATTGCAAGATCCGCCCTCGATTAGAACAGCCGATCGCCCATTGTTTCAAGTGCGATCGTTTCAACTGCGATTAAAGTCCAACTGGCCGACATATCCATAGGATTGGCCAGATTGCTGATCGGACGTAAACAGTTTGATTTCATAGCGGCCTGGAGCCGGAAGCGGACAGGTAATGCTGCTGCCTTGAGTGGTTTGTTCAGCGCAATGCACACCCTCACTGCCACCTTTGGGGGTATAGGTTGCCATCAGCCACCGTTGTTGGGGATTGGCGATGTCCAAACTGGCGGTGGTGGCCACATCGGTCTGCGATCGCGTCGGGTTAATCAACTGCAACCCTTCCGCAAAAAACCGAGGTTTCAACATCGGTTGGCGGAAAAACTCGCCGCGTGATAGGGGTTGGGCGAGTAATTGCCATGCGGCTTCATCTGGGAAGTGGCTAATCACCAGCACCTCTGGCGGCGGAAATAGATAGTCCATGCGAAAATTTTTCTGAAAGCCGCTACTGGGGCTGTTTACAAAGCCACTGTCCCACGTCGCATCAATTAAGTACCAATTGCCCTGGATTTTGGCTGCATTCCAGGCATGACCTTGACCACTCAAATCACTGGTTCGGCTCCGAGCATCGCCAACCACATAGACAATTTCTTCCCCAGCCGCTTTGCCCAAGGCTTCTAACAATTTGGCATACCCGGCACACACCCCCTTGCGCGTCCGGAACACCGTCTCCGCATCTTGGGATGGGCGTTCCGTTTGACCAAAGTAGGCGGGAGCATCATAGGCGATGCGATCGGCGACATAATCATGCAACGCCTTCACCCGCAAAAACGGGTCTTTTTCCTGTTGCGCCAAGTACTGAGCCACAGATTCAATGCTGGTTTCCACCGTCGCAGGCATATTTGCCACTGCCGGATGCAGTCCACTACCCGTCCATGGCCAACCCTGGCGGTTGTTGTTGGGCTTGGGGCTAACTGTGGGTTGAGTACCTGTGGGTTGAGTACCTGTAGGTTGAGTTTTTGTGGGTTGAGTCTGGGTCGGTTGAGTCACGGTAGCCGATGGATTCGGACTGGGGCGAATCTGCCGACTGTCGGCATACTCTGCAAACGGATTGCTGTGAAAGCTCAAATACAACCATTCCAGACCGTTAGCGGTTCGGAATAAGCCTTGGCGAATTAGGTCTACCGATGCGCCGCGTTGTCCGTCCAGCATCCAGTCGCCGCGTGTGGAGAGAGCTAGAAAGGAGGTTTGGGGGCGGAGTGTCAGTAAGAGTACCAAAAATGCGAGGTTCAGTCCCAAGGTGCGGAGGAGGATGCGATCGCCCCAAGTCAAAATCCCCGGTTGTGGTCGCTTGCGCCGGGTGTAGAGATCCCAGGCGATCGGCAACAGGGGAAACAACAAAATCCCAGAACTAACTACCAACCACTTGGGGCCATTGCTAAACGCTACCAAGGACGAGGCTAACCACACCCCTAGCACTGGAGTCAGAAACACCAGCAGGGTCAGACAGGCTTTGATCAACCATCCCAGCGATCGCAGGATTAAACCCATGGCTACGGTTACCCTCGGTCAATTATTGCTAATCATAGCGTCCCGTTTCCTGAGCTGGGATGGCAGTAGGGGCGATCGCTGTTAGTTATCGCTACCGTTGGTTGAGGATAAATTCGGCGATCGCCAAATCCATCGGTGTGGTCACCTTCAGATTCGTCTCTTCCCCTGGCACAATCTGCACCGCCAACCCACATTGCTCAAACAACGCCGCATCATCCGTCACTTCCCAACCCTGTTGTCGCCCTTGGTCATGGCACTGCTTCAGCAACGGCACTTGGAAGCCTTGGGGGGTTTGGGCGGCCCAGAGACGGCTGCGATCGGGGGTACTTTCAACAATATTGGTGGCGGCATCGACCAGTTTAATGGTGTCCTTGACTGGGATCGCCGCAATTAAGCCATCACAGGTCTGTAAGGCGGCGGCACAGCGATCGAGCAAATCCGGTGTGACCAAACAACGGGCACCATCGTGGATCAAGACGCGATCGGCCTCTGGGGGGAGTGCCTGCAACCCGTTGTAAACCGACTCCTGCCGGGTCGCCCCGCCCGCCACAATCTTCACGGGTTGGGGCAACTCTGCCTGTGCCACAATCTCCTGCAAATCCGGCCAATCCTCTGGCTGCCCCATGATCCCCACCCATTGAATTGATTGACTGGCTTTCACCGCTGCCAATGTCCACGCCAGCAACGGCTGTCCCAACAGGGTCAGCAACAGCTTATTGCGACTGCTGCCCATCCGTTTGCCCATGCCTGCTGCGGGAATTAATAAATACACGATCGCCTCGTTGGTAGTGGGGAGTGATGAGTGGGAAGTGATGAGTGGGAAGTGATGAGTGGAAGAGTTCGGAGTGGAAGAATCGGGAATCGGGAGTGGGGAGTGTAACTAATCTGTAATTGATCTCTGTAATTAATCTGTAATTACGTTGCGATCTCTGTGAGATGGGGGTGAATAGCTCTAGGGCATTCCCGTAGGCATTCCTGTAACAGCTAGTTTTGGCGGTAAAGATGATCCAATTGGACTGTTAATCCGCCTTAGTTAGCGTGTTCCGGTGCAGGCCAGCATCGTGGTTGCCAAGAATGCGGTTGCCAAGAATATGGCCTAAGGTTGCGGTTTTTTGTCGCCTATGCAATTTTACTAACGGGTGTGTTCCCCTAAAATAGTGAGCGGAAAAATCGTAAGCATCCATCTATCTAGCTGGTTAATTAATCATGCGTGTACTGGCTCTTGTCCCCGGCGGAATTGGCGACCAAATCCTGCTGTTTCCCACCTTCGACAGTTTGAAACAGGCGTATCCCAATGCCCAAATTGATGTGGTTGTGGAACCGCGTTCCGTGGGGGCGTATCGTGTCGCCAAGTCAGTCAATAGCACGATTAAGTTTGATTATCGGGCGAACAACAGTTTGGCAGACTGGGCGAATTTGTTGGGGATTGTCCGCGATCGCGAATACGAACTCGTTCTCACCGCAGACTCCCGCTGGATCATCGGCATCTTCCTCTGGTTAACCGGTATTCCTCGGCGCATCGGCTTTGCAGGCACCGCCATTCACTCGTTCCTCACCGATACCGTTCCGCTCCACTCCGACCAATATCGTGCCCAGCAATACCACGCCCTCCTGCAACCCCTCGGCATCACCATCCCTTGCCCACAACTCACCATCAGCCTCCCCGCCAAAGATGTGGAATGGGCTGCAAGTGAGCAGCAACGTCTGGGGGTGAAAGGGACGGGATATGTGTTGCTGTACGACGGTTCCAGCACGGCTGATGCCCAACCAGTCACCAACGCCTACCCCGTAGAAAACTGGCAAAAAATCATTGAGGATTTCCAACAACGCCAACCCGCCTTGCCGCTGGTGGTACTGCGAGATGGCGACGATCAGGAATGGGTGCAAGCTCTGGTGCAATCCTTCCCTGATACGCTGAAGATCACCAGTCCCGATGATCCCGGTAAAGCTGCCGCTATGGTTGCCGGAGCTAGCCTCATGGTCTGCACCGATAGCACGCCCCTCCAGTTTGCCGTTGCCGCCCAAATCTTCACCCTCGGACTTTTCGGCACCACTGATCCCAAAACTACCCTCCCCACGAGCGATAAGTTTATTGGCCTCCAGTCCAGTACAGGTAAACTGACTGACCTGTCTCCAGAAGTTGTCTTGGCGAAGGTCTGGGGTGGCTAAGATCGATCTGAGCAACTGGATGTGTCGTCAGAAACCGAGGCGATCGCCCAAGCTAACAGGTTGGTCTTGCGCCGCATCTGGTTGCTCAGTTCTGCCACACGGTTCGGCTTGATGGAGTGTGTATGGCCTTATTTCTTCCTAGTTTGAAGCAGCGGGGACTTTTGGATTCAGTCCAAATGACGCTATGCAGCGTCGGTTCTCGTAAAAATACTGCCCAGAACGACTTTGGTAGTCAAGCCTGGGGGATATTTGCGCCCAATTTGGCAATTTATGGTTTTGATGCCGATGCGGATGCCTGTGATGCCGCCAATGCCGATCTCGCCCTGCGGCAGGTGAATTGGGTGGAACAGCATTTTCCTTACGCGATCGCCAACCAAGTGGGAGAGGCCACCCTGTACGTCACCCAAGATCCCCAATGTAGTTCGCTGTACCCTCCCAATGAACCATTTCTCAGACGATTTACTGGGATTCGCGATTTCAAGTCAGCAATTTGAAGCCAACCCCAAGCGTTGCTGAACGTTGCTTGTATTGCAGACGCGATTGATTTCACCGACTATGCGTTGGAATTGTTGGTGCATCTTACGGTTACCTATGGGGAGCAACCCAGCTATAACTGCGGGGATGCGATCGTTGAGAACTTGAGTTCAAGTCACCTCATTAGTTGAAGTGGGTTTAGATAGTTTAACCACGCTCCATCCACTCCAGCCGCTTCTGTCTCATCCCTTACCGGGTGCCCTGCCTCAGCGGGTGGTTTAACAGTCCGGTTTTAAGTTATTTTGAGGACTAAAGTCGCGACTACAAGCCCAGACATACGGACAAACGCGGCTAATTTCCGGGGTTTGTAGTGATGGGTTGACCCATCCTCCCCTTGGCAAACAGCCTCTAAAGACGAGTCAAAATCTCTGAGGGGAACACTGGTGCAGGATAATAGTTCTCCACCTCCATGACTTGATTGCTTACTTGATTACTTAAATTCTGCAATTGATCGTTTTTGAACGGGAACTCATCTGGTAAGGATGGGTTCCACTTTTGACGGAATTTAGCATAGGCGGCTTTTACAACTTTCATCCGTTCTTCATAGACTAAATCATATTCTTTCGACAATGCTTCGTGCTTGATATAACCTGCCCCTTCATGGTGTAACCATGCACCTTGGGCACAGGCCAATTTAAACCCCGATCGCCGCACTCTCAACCCATAATCCACATCACCAAAATAACCAAAAAATTGGGTATCCACGTATCCGACTTGGTTCAACACCTCTCGCTTAATTAACATGGCATCGCCAGTCAAAATCTCATCGATCGCATAGGCATCACCATAGTAAGTTGCCACATAGGATGAAAAGTTCAGGATGTCTTGATAATCTCTGAGTGGCAAGGGTGGGGTATAGCAATATTGTGGCAAAGCTTCCGTGTATTCTGACGTTCCCCGCACAATACCGATGTCATCTGACAAGCCAGATACATGCAAAACTTTGTCGATGTAATCTGGCGTGATCATCATGTCATTACTCAAAAAGAAGACCAATTGGCCAGTTGCTTGAGTTAATCCATAACTCAGTACCCTAGAGTAATGCTGTCGTTCTTTGAATGATGTAATTTTGATCGAATGAGACGGGAGAGCGTCTCGAAATTGCAAAAACAACGGCACGATTTGTGATTCGGCATCAGAATTATCATCAATTAAAACAAACTCAACATCCTGCCAATCTTCAAACGTATATTTGGCAGCAATGAGACATTCGTGGGTCAATTTGTAACTGTTGCGAGCGGCAATAATTACAGAAAGATAACTCGATGCAGTGTCAGCATTAGTCATAACTGGATCATCCATTGGTTTGCCTTTTTTCACATCAACCAGGGATATAGCCACTTGCAGTAGTGTGGGCATCTCCCACATTACTCACCTCTTAGTTGAATACTGAGGAATGCGGATTAAATCAGTTCGAGATTTGGAGGGGCGGGTTTTGCGGCCAAATCCATTTCAGGATGCAGATTGATCGGCTAAACCCGTCCGGACAGTTTGCGGTTTGATGCAATCCACGATCCTTAGGTTAAGTTACCCCAAAATGTGGGTTTTGCTATCCTGCTGCTGCTTGGTCGCCAGCGGTTGTAGCCAATGCCGGTTCAGGGACTGTTTAAAGGGACTGTTTGAAACGGTGATTGTTCTGACGTGAAGCGCGCGAAAAATCACAACCTTCTGGATGCCTTGTCCAATAGCCTCTAACTGAGTCCAGGGTAAGAAATGGCTTAGAACTACCATTCAGCCTCTGCATTCCCTCAATCCTGCCATTAGGATAAGTAGTGGGATGTAAATAGTCCAAGCTTTCTAACCCTTGCTAAGACCTAAGACCTATGACAACGATCAATAAAACAGACGCTGAATGGAAGGCCATCTTAACGCCAGAGCAGTTTAATGTGCTGCGGAAACATGGCACGGAGCGGGCATTTACCAGCCCTCTGGATAAGCAATATGGGGCGGGAACCTATGTCTGCGCTGGGTGTGAGTTGCCGTTGTTCACCTCGGACACCAAATTCAATAGCGGCACGGGTTGGCCGAGTTTCTTTCAGCCCATTGAAGGCGCGATCGCCACATCAATTGATCGCAGCTTTTTCATGACCCGCGTGGAAGTCCATTGCAGCCGTTGCGGGGGCCATTTGGGGCATGTCTTTGACGATGGCCCTGCCCCCACCGGACAACGCTATTGCATGAATGGAGTCGCGTTAAAGTTCGTTCCCGCTGAGTCGTAGGGGAGAGTGTGAAAATAAAGTACCCATAGATTAAACACGATGATGCGTTACGGCTGAAGCCTAACGCATCCTACGCTGGGTATTTTATTTGCACATCCCCAATCTCCTCAATGACCGAGATTGGAGTAGGGGCGAATGGCCATTCGCCCCTACAAGGTTATCGTTGCAAACACAAAATCCTTCAGAATCAGTGATTTAGGACGGGGATAGAACTTGATAGAATAAATTTTGCATTTTGTAAACGATTGCTAGCCTTACCCGTCTGTAATTCCGCGATCGCGGTTCGGCAATCTGTCTTCACCGCTTAGCAACTGGATTCAACCCATTTCTTAACTATGGCCAAACAGCGCGTTCTCTCTGGGGTTCAGCCAACTGGAAACTTACACTTAGGCAACTACCTGGGAGCGATTCGCAACTGGGTTGACGCACAGGAGCAATACGAGAATTACTTTTG
>CAZJZR010000058.1:0-11182 GCA_964550475.1 uncultured bacterium | reverse complement strand
GCAAATTAGGTTCTACGCCACCAATCCTTCCCCACCCTTCGGGAAGAGCAAAGCTTTACATCCCCCTTTCTTGTAGCTTGCTTCTCGAAGAGTATGCCCCTTGGGCTTATACCCCTTCTCCCAAATTGGGAGAAGGGGAGCCGGATTCAAAGTCCCTCTCCCAGATTTGGCCTACCGTGTATACAGATCTTGGGACGAGAGTTGTTATCCCCGCATTACCCCCCTTAATCCCCCCTTGGAAAGGGGGGAAATCCAGTTCTCCCCCTTTCCAAGGGGGAGTTAGAGGGGGGCAGGAATGGGACTCTATGCACAAACAGATTTGTGTATACACGGTAGCCCAGATTTGGGAGAGGGCTTAAAGCCCTTCGGGCATACAAGAAAAGGGTGAGGGCGGAGATCTCGGCAACTCAACAATTGACTTTCATGCAATGTGCAAGAGGTCTATTGATGACACATTGATGTCGTTTACGCTTGACATCGAATAAACCCAGAATTCAATTGGGTTGCCGATTAGCCATTACCGATTAGTCATTACACCAAGGCTGGCGTAGGTGCCGCCAGATGGGGATAGAGGGGGAAGCGATCGCACAAACTGGCCACCCGTTGGCGACAGGTGCGGGCTACGGCTTCATCATCGGGAGAGAGCAGGCGATCGGCGATGATGTTGGCGATTTCGACGAACTCGCTGGTGCCCATGCCGCGTGTGGTCATGGCCGGAGACCCCAACCGCAGACCGCTGGTAACAAACGGTGATTCAGGGTCAAAGGGCACGGTGTTTTTGTTGGTGGTGATGTTCACGCCCGCCATCAGTTCATCGGCTCGCTTGCCCGTCATGCCAATGGAACGCAAATCCACCAACATCAGGTGATTGTCGGTGCCACCGGAGACAATCTTCAGCCCCCGTTGTTGCAACTGGGTGGCCATGGCTTGGGCGTTGGCGATCACTTGGCCGGAATAGGCTTTGAACGAGGGTTGCAGGGCTTCGCCGAAGGCCACGGCTTTAGCGGCAATCACATGCTCTAGGGGGCCGCCTTGGGTACCAGGGAAAACGGACTTATCAAACTTTTTGCCCAATTCGGCATCGCGGGTCATGATCAAGCCACCACGGGGGCCGCGCAGGGTTTTGTGGGTGGTGGTGGTGACCACATCGCAGTAGGGGATGGGGTTCGGGTGGTGGCCAGTGGCGACTAAGCCAGCGATGTGGGCAATGTCGGCCATCAGGTACGCTCCGACTTCATCGGCGATCGCCCGGAACTTGTCAAACTGGATAATCCGGGGATAGGCAGAATAGCCACAGATGATCAGCTTAGGCCGATGTTGCAAGGCCAACTCGCGGATTTGCTCATAGTCCAACTGCTCTGTTTCCTGGCTGACTCCGTAGTGGCACGCCTTGAACCATTTCCCAGACACATTCACTGGAGAACCGTGGGTTAGGTGGCCACCGTGGGACAGGTTCATCCCCATGAAGGTGTCGCCCGGTTCCAGCAACGTCAGAAACACGGCAAAGTTGGCTTGGGCACCGGAGTGGGGTTGCACATTGGCATGAGCCGCGCCAAACAGTTCTTTCACCCGGTCGATCGCCAACTGTTCCACCTGATCGACAAACTCGCAACCGCCGTAGTAGCGTTTTTGCGGCAGTCCCTCAGCATATTTATTGGTTAAGACAGAGCCTTGCGCCGCCATCACCGCAGCGGAGGCAAAATTCTCGCTGGCAATTAGCTCTAGGTGTGCCCGTTGTCGCTGTAACTCACGCTGGAGAATGCCAGCAACAATGGGATCGGATTGGGTTAGCAGTTCCAAATTATCAGTCACAGGACAAACTCCGGGAAAACTCTGAATTGCGGCTACAGCCACGTGTTCTACAGCGAAATCTAAATCGAACGGTGTCTAGATTGAATGGTCGCTTGACTCCAACCAAACGTGCGATCGCGCACGAAAAACTGTGCTTTAAATCGCACAAATTATCATCATAGCCCCCTTACGAGCCGAATGCTTGGTTAAACAGGATGGAAAATCTGCTTACAGGTGGTTTAGATCACCTGATTTGCTCTCAACCAACGGCTTCAGACTATTGCTGTGATCATGAGGGTGGTTTAAAAGTTGATTTTTCGTGCGTCTCGCCCAGTCAACATCAACCATGTAGCTAATTTTTCCAACAGTTTTTGACTGGGGATGAGGGCAGTACCGTGAAATTATCGAATCTTAACCTGAAGTTAACCAAGGCTTTCCAAGAGGTTAACCAGCCTATTTCCTTGACTTAACCACCTAGACGGTAGAGTGAGGATGGATATCTAAACTGTAACTTTTGACGCTGCTTTCCCAAGAAAAGTGTGCGGGATCGTTTTCTGCTCACCGCTGGAAGGTGGTTGCGATGCAACTGTTCGCTGACCATGAGCGAAAACAGTCAGAACCCTTCTGACCGTCTTAATGCTACAGGCGTAGCAAGGTCAGTCGTCGCATCTAAATTGCAACTGAAATATTTAGGATTGAAGGCAAGTATGTTCTTTTCTCAAACCGCTATTCGTCGTGCTGTTGTGGCTACAGTAACCACAGCCACAGTCGCCGCTGGAGCAATTGCTGCTATGACTGCGAATACTGCGGTTAATGCTCAGCAAAAAGTCACATTAAACGGAGCCGGAGCGACATTCCCAGCCTTACTGTACCAACGCTATATCCGTGAGTTTCAGGCGAAAAACCCGAATATTAAAGTCAACTACCAGGGGATTGGTAGTGGTGGCGGCATCCGTCAGACCATTGCTGGGACTGTGCATTTTGGTGGCAGTGATGCGGCCATGACCGATGCACAGATGAGTCAAGGTGCGGCTGGTAAGCGAGGCATTATTCTGGTGCCAACGGCTGGCGGTTCTGTTGTGCCGATCTATAATTTGCCGGGTGTTTCCAAGTTACGGTTAAGCCGTACTGTTTTACCAGAAATCTTCGGTGGTCGGATCACCAAATGGAATGACCCCAAAATTGTCAAAGACAATCCAGGGGTGAATCTACCCAATTCTGAAATTAAAACGGTTGTACGGGCAGATGGAAGTGGGACAACATTTATCTTTGTCAACCATTTGAGTGCCGTCAGTTCCTACTTCAGGGGTCGGATTGGGGTGAGTACTGCACCGGAATGGACGACTGATCCCCTTAAAGGTCAAGGGAACCCTGGTGTAGCAGCCTTGGTGAAGCGGACTGCGGGTACGGTTGGCTATGTGGAGCAATCTTACGCGGATCGGAATAAGTTGGCGATCGCCGAAGTCCAAACGGCCAAGAAGCAGTGGGTCATGCCGTCTTTGGCGTTAGCCAACCAAGCGGTTGCCGCCTTCAAGTTTCCAGAAAACTTCCGCGTGTTTGATGGCGATCCTGATAATGGATATCCCATCACGGGCATTACTTGGATGATGGTGTATCGCCAGTATCCCAATGCCGCCCAATCTGCGGCGATCAAAAAGTGGATGACCTATGTTTTGACCGATGGCCAAAACATCAATGACGACCTAGAGTTTACTCGCATTCCGGCTCCCGTATTGCAGCGGGCACTGGCACAAGTGAATCAGATCAAGCCCTAGTCAAACGTGCCAACTAGTTTTCAGGGTCAATCCCACAGTGATTGACCCTGAAAACTAAGGTTGACAACCCACTAACTCCCTAACCCACGATCCTGTGATGTGCCTAACGTGGACTTTACTGATTGTGTAATGTCCTTAACATTGGATAATTAAGAATTGTGATAACCGTTCATTCCTGAATTGATGTCAATTAGATGGGGTGAACGGTTATCTCTGTTGCCAGCAATCTTGCGATCGCCTCCGCTCCTAACTTAAGCCCTGCTCATTTGCCCTCCTGCTCCAGTTAATCTTTCCGCTGCTTGAGATTACTCCTATGACCGCCGACTTTTCCAAATCAGCCTCTTCGCGTCCCTTCGGGATGAATCCTGAGCAAAATATTGCTAAACCGAGCAATTTTTTGATGGATCAGGGTTTTGTTTGGATCACCTGTGGATTTGCTCTCATCGCGGCGGGATTGATCTTCTGGATGGCCGCCATCATCACCCAAAAGGCATGGCCAGCCTTTCAAGCGTTTGGGTTGCCCTTCATCTGGAGTACGGAATGGAGCGTTCCTGATCTCCAGTTTGGCGCACTACCCTATATCTACGGCACCCTGGTTACCTCATCCATCGCACTGCTGCTAGCAGTTCCCATCGGCATTTCCGTGGCGTTGATTACCAGCGAGAATTTTTTACCCCAATGGGTGCGATCGCCCCTCGGCTTTATCGTTGAACTGATTGCCGCCATCCCCAGCGTCATCATTGGCCTGTGGGGGATTTTTGTATTTATTCCCGCCTTCCAACCGATCCAACTATTTTTGCATCAGAATTTGGGCTGGATTCCTCTCTTTAGTAGCGATCCCCCTGGCCCCAGCATTCTGGTCGCAGGGTTGATTCTGGCGGTGATGATTCTACCCACCATTTCCTCCATCAGCCGCGATGTGTTGAAGGCTGTCCCCGTCCCGCTGCGTAGTGCCTCCATGGCATTGGGGGCAACCCGCTGGGAAACCATCTTTCGGGTGATGTTACCTGCTGCTGCGTCTGGTATTGTAGGCGCATCCATTCTAGGCTTAGGCCGCGCCCTCGGAGAAACTATGGCGGTGGCGATGGTGATTGGCAACACTAAGCGGATCAGCATTTCCTTACTCGACTCTGCCAGTACCATTCCTTCGGTGTTAGCGAATGAATTTGCCGAATCAATGGAAGGGTTGCATTTGGAGTCCCTGATGCTGTTGGGGTTGATTTTGTTTGTCCTCACCTTGGCGGTGAATGTGGCCGCTGTTTGGATTATCCAAGCCCTCAGCCTCAAAGGTCGAGAGTAATTTCAGCCTGATCGCCCGGATAATAATCAATCCAGAAACCCGGTTTTTCAGGCGCATCCCATCCCGCCCCTTGCCCCCTGCCCTAAACCTCTTCCCCGTTATTGCCATCTGTTATGAGTAGATCTCCGAGTCCCGACCGGACACCCGTTGCTGCCGAAGCCAGCCAGATTTTTCAACCCCTGAGTTTTAGCCGTACCCTGTTTAGTCGCGGCATGACAGTTCTGGCCTTTGTGCTGAGCGCGATCGCCATTTTGCCCCTATTCTCCGTACTGTTTGAAGTGGTGAAGAATGGCTTACCTCGGCTAACCTGGGATACGTTTGTGCAGTTACCCGCGCCAGCCGGGATGGAAGGCGTGCCGGATGGATTTGCCAACTGTATTTTGGGCACGTTAATGATGGTTGGGGTCGCATCCCTGATCAGCATCCCCATTGGGATCATGGCGGCGATTTACCTGTCAGAGTTTGGCCAAGGGACAATATTGGGATCAGTCATCCGGTTTTTGATCACTGTCCTCAGCGGTGTGCCATCGATTGTGGTGGGTCTATTTGCCTACTCGGTAATTGTATTTACCACCAAAACCTTTTCTGGGTTAGCCGGTAGCTTTGGTTTGGCGATCGTCATGATTCCCATCATTACCCTCTCGACCCTAGAAGCGTTAAAATTAGTACCAACCACCCAACGATTAGCATCAGCGGCTTTAGGTGCCAATCGGTTTCAGACTACCTTTAAGATTGTTGTCTCGTCTGCGCTGCCAGTGATTACAACGGGGACACTGTTAGCGATCGCCCGGGCGATTGGAGAAACAGCACCACTCATTTTTACCGCTCTGTTCAGCATCAACTGGCCAGATGGGCTGTTACAGCCAACACCATCCCTCTCCGTCATGATTTACAACTATGCTGGTTCTCCGTTCTTAGAGCAAAATGCCATGGCTTGGACAGGGGCATTGGTGCTGGTATTTCTAGTTTTATGTATTAACCTGATTTCTCGCTTGGTTGTGGCTAAAGCCGTCAAGTTGTAAGTCAATTCACTCACCGCAACCATGGATCTTGAGCAATTTGATTATTGGTTGCGTTGCCTCCTGATGAAATCAGTCGATTTGCAGGAGCAGACTAGTTGAGCGTCACAGCTAGTTTTTACCCTAAAAACCAAAGTTGATAGAGCACTAGTCGTGTGATTGTCCCAACCCTGATTGAATTGATGCTTCTTTAATCTGTACTCGTCCTATATTTCTTATTTTTGTTCACCATCATTGGTTGAGGTAGGTTATTTTTTTATGTTCAATATGTCCGCAGAGGGTCAAAGTGCTATTCACAGTAACAACCTGCTGCCTGCATTGCGAGTTCGGAATCTCGCCTTCTACTACGGCACCAAAAAAGCTCTAGAAGGCGTTTCCATCGATATGTACCAGAACCAAGTCACAGCACTCATTGGCCCCTCTGGTTGCGGTAAATCCACGTTTATTAAGTCGCTCAACCGCATTGGCGAGTTGGAAGGCGATGTCAAAGTAGAAGGCTTAGTCGAGTTCTACGGCCAGAACATCTATGCCAAAAAAGTCAATTTGAACCAACTGCGGCGGCAGATTGGCATGGTGTTCCAGAAGCCGAATCCGTTCCCCATGAGCATTTATGACAATGTGGCCTATGGGATGCGGGTATTTGGTCGCATCAGCAAGTCGAAGTTGGATGAAGTCGTGGAAACGGCTCTGCGCGGTGCGGCTCTGTGGGATGAGGTCAAAGATAATTTACGCAAATCGGCGTTGGGCTTGTCTGGCGGTCAACAACAACGGTTGTGCATTGCCCGTGCTATGGCAGTGCGTCCCAAAATTCTGCTGATGGATGAACCCTGCTCGGCTCTTGACCCGATCTCCACGATGAAGATTGAGGATTTGATTCACTCGCTCCGCAATGAAGTGACGATTGTGATTGTCACCCACAACATGCAACAAGCGTCACGGGTGTCTGACTTTACGGCAT
Source organism: uncultured bacterium (assembly GCA_964550475.1). Taxonomy (GTDB): domain Bacteria; phylum Cyanobacteriota; class Cyanobacteriia; order CAIUCS01; family CAIUCS01; genus CAIUCS01. Next base: position 4,339 of record CAZJZR010000058.1, on the reverse strand, counting down.
TCTTCAACACGGATGAAAGCCGGATTGGTCAGTTGGTGGAATTTGGCTCAACGCCACAAATCTTTGGCGCAGCGACAGATTCTCGCACCCGCGATTATGTCGAAGGTCGGTTCGGCTAAAGCCTGATATGTAATTAAACTCAGGGTGTTTTAAGTGTTGATTTTTGTGGGCAGAGCGCACAAAAGATCAACCTTGAAGTCAGTGTTTCAAACAGCCTCTGACCGATTCCCGAATCAATAGCATTCCACGTCTAAGAACACGACTATGCGGTGTTCTTAGACGTTGATGTTTTAAAGGGTAACTGCCCAGGTCGATTCAAAGGTTAATTGACTCGATAAGCTGTTGGGGTCATCCCCGTTAATTGTCGAAATTGTTTGCTGAGGTGGCTGTGACTCTTGAAACCGCAATCCAGGGCAATCTGGATGATTGGCTGATTGGTTTGTTTGAGCAGGCGTTTCGCCCGCTCCACCCGCTGTTGGAGCAGGTATTGATGCGGTGGGGTGCCGATCGCCTGCTTAAACAACCGCCCGAAGTGGAACGGACTCATGGTGAGGAGTTGCGCCAAGTCCGCTAATTGAATGTCTTCCGCTAAATGTGCGTCGATATAGTCCAAAACTTGGTTGAGTTGATAGGCAGAGAGTCCGCCTGCATAGTTGAGAAGTTGCGGGTGAGTGCTGCTATGGTGCCGCAGGAGTTGCACTGCCAAGATGGTGGCTAAGGAGTCTAGATATAGTGCTCCACCGGGCTGGTTGTGTTGCATTTCAGCCAACAGCATGGTGGCGATCGCCGCAATCTGTTCATTCTGACTCTGAAACGTTGGTAGCAGGGTGAGGCGATCGCTAGGACTAGACAGGGTGGTGGCAGCCACAGATTGCATCCAGCGATCGCTGAACTGAATCTGCACACAATTCTCAGTGCTCTGCCACCGGGCAAAAAACGGGCGATCGCTGGGGGTGAGGGTAAAATCGCCTCGGCAGTATAACCCAGTGTGGGTCTTGCCATCCTGAGTTTGCAGGTAGCGAATTGGTCGGGTACTCAGGTTGACGAATAGAGTATGGCGATCGCGGCTATGCATCTGCCCTTCCCCTGGGGGACATTGCAAATGCTCGACCTGCATTGTCTCTGTCCGTAGGATTGCACTAGGTTGGGGGGATCTATCCGGTCTGGTCATGGTGTGGATCTGGGGATTGATCATGAGTTCAGTCCCGTTCGGGCGGAGATCACCCGCAACGGGGCAATCCTGATGTAACCATTCACATCCCCCGATGGACCAAGTGTTGCGGGCTGCGCCCGTTTGTGCATCCCCTGGCGGCTACCGTGTATACACATCTCCCTCAATCAGAAAACTGAGGCTTAACTCACTTCTCAGACCCTATTCTTTCGTAGAATCTTCTCAATAAGCTAGGTTTGTTGAGAATGGATGAGGCTTGAAAAAGCCTGATTCAGCAAGGCTTTCGAGAGATCTATAAAGAACTGGACTTATATATACACGGTAGCCCCTGACAGGGAGTGAACGGTTACGTTGAAGGCGTTGATTTTGATAGCCTAGCAGCAAACATTGAAAAACAAGACGCAATTTTGCGCCGTATTACTATTATTAGCGAAGCAACCAACCGCCTCTCAAAGGACTTTAGACAAAACCATCTCACTATTCCCTGGAAAGACATTGCTGGAATGCGGGATGTGATTACCCATGACTATGATGAAGTTGATCTTGATGAAGTGTGGACAGTTAGGGATCTGCAAATAAATAAAATACCGAGCGTAGGATGCGTTAGGCTTCAGCCGTAACGCATCATCTTTAAACTATAGGTACTTTATTTTTACGCTCCTCCCTTATCAATGAAAGCTTGCCTGAATTATTCAACTATATTGAGCCATTAACTAACAGAAGCCCATGAAAATCAGAGGGTATTTCACAAGTCCTGTCTTATGTATAGCAATTCCCATATTTATGAGGCACAGCCAAATCACCCAAGACACTATTAGTTAAGGGTTTGAGTGGAGCGGGCATAGCCCACTCCACCGCAAGCGGCTATAGCCCTAGCGACTGTTCGCCTTGCATTCCCGTAGGGTAGTCGTGGTTTTACCCGCCAGACACTTTTCAAATATCCTTTCAGGTCACCGTTGCCAATGTGTTGTTAAGTCGCAACAGGTTACCTTTGCCCGTTGCCACAATCAACGTCTCATCCATCGCCACCAGTGAGGTGGGTAAGGGAAATCCGGCCTGCTGACAATTGCACAGGGGGGACAGCGTGTATTCCGGGGATGCTGGGGTGGAGTCGGTGGGTGGCGCGATCGCCAACTGCACTACCCAGTCGGTATTGGTAGTGATGGCATAGCCTCCCTGATAGTGGGCAATGCCAAAGGGTATGCCAAATCCGGCTTTCCCTACATCAACAATATCGATCACCTTGCCAGCAGGGGTAATTTGCCGAATCATGCCGTCATCTTGCGTGACGATCGCCCCTGTGCCCGCATCCACCAAGCCAAAGGCGGAAGCGGGTAAGGTGCCGAGGGCAGTAACTTTGCCAGAGGGGGTAACCTTCAGAATCGTGCTGCCCGATCGCAGCACATCCGTGCAAATGGAAACCAGATAATAGGGGTAATGCCCTTGGTGGATACTGACCGCGAAGGGCGCACCAAACTCGCCAGACGCTTGGGACAGGTCGGCAATCGTTTTCATCTCCCCAGTGGGACTGACGGTGAGTAAAAAATGGCCGGATTCTTGGGCAGAGATGGCAACCGCGATCTCCCCCTTCAGGTTAGCGATCCCCGTCGGAATGCCATAGCGGCCAACATTCACCCACCGTTTCACCGTGCCATCGGGGCGAATCCGCAACAAGTCCGCCTCAATCGTCGCCAAGATGATGTCCCCACGGTCAATGGTGACTCCTTGAAACGAGAGCAAGGGTAGATCAGCGGCAAGCAGGGAAGGGGATAAAGCCATCGCAGCGCAGCGATATCGGTCTTGCTTAATTTATCAGTTCTAGGTAAGCGATCGCCGCTCCAATGCGATCGCGCAACGGTTCATCCATCTGCCTCGCCAGCTTCAACTCCTCCGCAAGCAAGATAGCAATCTCGTCGCCAGTCGTTCCCGCCGGTTCGGGTAGCCTCAGCATCTCCGGCAGTCCCCCCAACAAAATCACATCCTCCTGGGGGGCGGCACTCAGTTCGTGGCTGGGATCTAACGGAACTAGGCGTGGATAAATCGGTGGTAGTACAGGTTCTTCTAAGGGGAAATCCCACGGATCAGGGATGGGCAAGCCGTAGGGGATGTGTTGAGGAATTTGGGTCTTGGTTGTAGATGACATAACGACCCCTCCTGAGTTTGATCAAACCCGTGTGGTGGTAGTTCTATGACTTGAGTGGTCGCATCACTGCGATCGGGCACTCCTCGACATCAGCACAATCATTGGGTTGTTGGATAGCGTCTGAATCATTACCCTCTGGCTTTACTATAACGCTGATCCCCGCCCCTATTCCGGTTGCTCAACATAGGTACATTAATGGGGTATGGGTAATGGGGGATCGGTAATGGGGTATGGGTAATCGGTAATCGGTAATTGGGAATTGAGAATTGAGACGACGGGTGGGGTTAGGTTTCAGACCAGTCGGCGGTGGCTTTGGCGATCGCCTGCAAGGGTAACCCTGGTGGATAGGTGCCTTCTTCCTTGATTCGGCGGATGTCAGCTTCGGAGATGGCGGATTTGAGATAGGTCGCCACAATCCGGACAATATCGCCTCGGTCAATCACACCCGCAACCGCTCCGGCAGGCGACAACACCGTAATTCGCCGCAGTTGTTTGACCTCCATTTGGTTGATCACATCCAGCAATGGCGTTTTTTCTTGGACAAATTCAATCTCTGTCAGCGGTTGGGCGATCGCCTGCAACGTTTGGTGTTCCCATTGGCTACGTTCCACAGCCCGTAGGTCGTCAATGGACACCAAGCCGCGATACCGCCCTTCCGAAGCGGCAAAGTAAATCGGATACTGGGTTTCCGCCAGTAGGTAATCATCGGCAAACTGGCGGAGGGTGATATTGGCATCCACCACCCGAAACTCCCGACTCATGGCATCCGCCGCCTTAATCCGAATCAACGCTTCTTGCAAATCGGCAAACCGATCATAGTTGCTGGCATTTTGCACACCAAACCAACCCAACAGGGCGATCCATAGCCCTTGTAAGCCTTGGAATCCAGTCAGGAAAAAGGTTAATGAACCGAGCAGGATGGCCGTCCAGCCCAACAGCAAACCCATCCGCGCCGCCCAATGGATGCCCTTGAAGCGATCGCCCGTCAGCTTCCACACCACCGCCTTCAGCATTTGCCCACCATC
>CAZJZR010000057.1:8966-11190 GCA_964550475.1 uncultured bacterium | reverse complement strand
AACCGTCCCACCTCGCCATAGGTTGACCCCGCTAAAAACAGCACAATTACCACCTGTCGCGCTGGGTCAACCAACCAATACTCTGGAATTCCCCGCGCCGCATATTCCTGGGGCTTCTGCACATAATCCCGGTCATAATTTTCTGTTCCTGGCTCTCCCGGCGACACCAATTCAACCACTAAGCGGGGAGCAGGCATATCTAGCAACACCAGTGATCGACTGGCTCCGGCTAAAGCGGCCAACGTTTCCTGACTCAGTACCATCAAATCAGGACAGCGACAGCTTACCGAACGGCTATGCACCGCCAATTCAGTGCCGCGCCGAATTAAATAATGCGGGACAAACGGCAACAACGCTACAAACAAAAAGCCCGCAATCATCACATGCAAATCGCTGTCTGGTGGTAACTGAATCAACTCCCCATGCACCAACTCATAGCGTTGATCAGTCCCATCTGTGTAGGCCAAATAGTCTGCAAGCGTCATAAAAAGTGCTGTACACTAAAAAATGAAAAGAAAATGAAAACGATCTATGGTTGGGTTGAGACAATTTTGTGGGTGGCTGGGGCTATCGCTGCTGTTAGGTGTGGCTCTGGCGGGTTGTAGCAGCAGTCCATCGACATCGACGAGTAATGGATCTCTGAATAATGGTCGCGATCGCCCCGTCGTCGTTTCCACCAGCACGATCTTAGCCGACCTAGCCGGACGGGTGGGCGGCGATGAGATTGCCCTGACCGGATTACTGCAACCGGGAGACGATCCCCATATGTATGAACCCGTTCCTACCGATAGTCGGGTGTTAGAACAGGCGGATTTGATTCTGTATAACGGCTACAACCTGGAACCGGGCTTAATTAAGCTGATGCAAGCGGTGGGGGGAAAAGCCAAGAAGTTAGCGGTGGGGGAGGTGGTCACGCCACTCCAGTTGGAAAAGGAGGGGCAAACCCAACCCGACCCCCATGTCTGGGGGAATGTGGAAAATGCGATCGCCATGGTGCAAGCCACCCGTGATGCGTTGATTGAACTGGAACCGGGCGATCGCGACACCTTCACCCGCAACGCCGAGCCACTGATTGCTGAACTGAGCCAACTGCACCAGTGGATCAAAGCCCAAATTGCCACCATTCCCCCTCAGCAACGCCGCCTCGTCACCACCCACGATGCCTTTCAATACTATGCCAATGCCTATGGATTGGAGGTGATGGGCACATTGATTGGCATCAGCACGGAGGAACAACCCAGTGCCCAAACGGTACAAAAACTGGTGGAAGCGATTCGTGCCGCTAAGGTGCCGGTGATTTTTGCCGAAACCACCATTAATCCTCGGTTGATTACCACCGTAGCGGAAGAAGCTGGGGTAAAGTTGGCGACGCGGCCACTTTACTCGGATTCGATTGGTGCTCCCGGCAGTGAGGGGGCATCCTATGTACAAATGATGGTGGCGAATACGCGCACCATTGTGGAAAGTTTGGGTGGGCGTTATACGCCGTTTGATGGTAAGGCAGGTAATCGGTAATGGGAAATGGGTGGCTAGGGGAGGATGATCGATGACAGTTTAGCCGCTGTCGTATTGGAGGATGCCCCTGCCCCTCTCAGACCCTCTCCGGTGCAACGTTGACAAAACGCTAGGCTGCAAATACAATACCTGCGATGCGTTACGGCTAACGGTTTGAGCGTAGCCCTAAAGACCATGCCGCAAACGATTACCGTAGGTCAAACACGCCCTAGGTTAGGTCTTTCGTGGGTTGGCCAAGCCCTAGGCGGTAGTTTGTTATGGCTGCTGACGGTGGCTCACCCTGGGCTAGCAACAACGGCAGAATCTGCGCCACCCGCTACAACAACGACGCAGACATCACTTACAACAACGGCACAGACAGCAACAGAGCAGACAACTTCGCCAACTCCTTCTCCGACCCCATCTTCTCCGACCCCATCGGCCTCACCGACTCCAGCTCCCCAGCCCGTTTTCCCGGAAGTCACAGCGGAGAAGTTGAAGCGGCAACGCCTGAGTGAGGCCGATCGCCTCTACCGAGCCGGCGATCGCGTCGGAGCCAGTCAGATCTATCGCCAAGTCAAACCTGCCTTTCCCCAAGAACCGGACACCACCGAGGTGCCGCCTGTGCCAGCCGCGATGACTGATCCGGCTCAATTGCCCACTCCCGGTCAGGTGTATTGGCAGGAGTACGAAGCGGGAGCGGCATCGGGGGTGGCGAGTCGGGTGATCG
>CAZJZR010000057.1:0-8956 GCA_964550475.1 uncultured bacterium | reverse complement strand
CTGTTGACAGAACAATACCCGCAGTTTTTGCCTGCCCAATTTAAGTTGGTGGAAGCATTGGAGGCGGGGAAGCAACCCCAGCAGGCGGTGCAGGTGCTGGAACGGTTGGCGGGGTTGTATCCCGACAATGCCGATGTGTTGAAGGCGAAAATTACCCGATTGGCTAAAACTGGGCGACGGTTGGATGCGTCGATCGCGGCACGACAATTTGCCCTCCTCTATCCCACCCATCCTCTGGCGGCAGAGTTCACCCAACTGGCCGATCGCGAGTTAAAGCAATTCCAGGGTGAGTTGCGATCGCGGTTACGGGGACGGATGATAGCCGGGGCGTTGTTGGGAGCGGCAGGGTTTGCCTTGACGGGGAATTTGTATGGGCCGCTGAGTACGGTAGAAAGCAGCGTCATGATGATGCGGGGCGAGTCGGCGATCGGTCAGTCCATTGCCAAGCGTGCCCAAAACCGTTTGCCGATGCTGAAAGACCCGGAGGTGTTGGCCTATGTGAATGAGCTGGGGCAAACCTTAGCCAAAGCGACCGGGCGGACGGATTTTCAGTTTGAGTTCTATGTGATTTTGGAAGACGAGCTAAACGCCTTTGCCTTACCAGGGGGAAAGATTTTCATTAACGCTGGAGCGATCGCCCGTAGCAATTCCGAAGCAGAGTTGGCCGGACTGTTAGCCCACGAAATTGCCCATGCCGTTATGTCCCATGGTTTTCAGATGATGACTGGGGGCAACCTCACCGCCAACCTACTGCAATTTGTGCCCTACGGTGGCACGTTGACGGATTTACTGGTGTTGCGCTATAGCCGCGCCATGGAGGAACAGGCGGATCATTTGGGCACCCATTTATTACACGTTACCGGATATGCCGCCGATGGTCTCCGCAATTTGATGCAGACCTTGGCCAATCAGGAAAAAGACCGCTTGCCCAGTTGGTTGTCTTCCCACCCAGAGACGCGCGATCGCGTCCGTTACCTGGAACGACTGATCCAAGACCGCAGCTACAACCGCTACGCCTTTGAGGGGGTTGACCGCCACGCCGCTATCCAAACCAAGGTAAAGGCGTTGTTGGCGGAGCATGAGCAGAAGGAAGCTGCCAAGCGCAAGAAATAGTCAGTAAAAACAAGAATAAAAACAAGAATAAAAACAAGAAATAGTGTAACTGCCCAGGTGCCGATTAAGGACGCGGGAACCGCGCCCCTACAAACAGACCGAGTACAGAATGTCTGTGTAGGGGGTGGGTACCCCAACCCTTGTGGATCAAGCAATCCAGTGTTGATCTACCTGAGTAGTGACGAAATAGTTAATAAAAATTACGAAATAGTTAATAAAAAATAGTCAACCAGCAATAGTCAACCAGCAATAGTCAACCAGACGCATTCCTACCACATCGCCAGAATATGGCTACCATATAAACATTGCTATTTCTTAATAATCCATGGTAGCTACCCCAACAGGTGTAAATCGGCTGCAACAATTCCTGAAGCAATCAGTGTTGTTTGGTCATGACCCCAGCCCAGAATTAATTGCCATTTTGATGGTGTATTTGGTGCAGGGCATTTTGGGCTTGGCACGACTGGCGGTGAGTTTTTTCCTCAAGGATGAGTTGGGCTTGAGTCCGGCACAGGTGTCGGCGATGTTGGGGATTGCAGCGTTGCCTTGGGTAGTGAAGCCGCTGTTTGGCTTTATGTCGGATGGCCTGCCGATCGCGGGCTATCGTCGTCGTCCCTATCTGGTGCTATCGGGTGTGTTGGGGATGGCGGCTTGGGTGGGAATGGCGACGGTGGTGCAGAGTCCGTGGCAGGCGACGCTGGCGATCGCCCTCAGTTCCCTGTCAATTGCAGTCAGCGATGTGATTGTCGATTCGCTGGTGGTGGAGCGGGTTCGCACAGAATCACTCAGCGCGTCGGGTTCCCTGCAAGCTCTGTGCTGGGGATCGTCAGCGATCGGTGGGATTCTGACGGCCTACTTTAGCGGGGCGTTGTTGGAACATTTCTCCACCCGCACGGTGTTTGGCATTACGGCGACGTTTCCGTTGATTGTGGCGATCGCGGCTTGGATTATCAACGAGCAACCGCTGCATGAACCGCCCAATTGGTCGCAAGTGCGCCAGCAAATCGGGGCATTACGCCAAGCGGTAACCCAAAAGTCGATTTGGCTACCAACGGCGTTTGTGTTTATTTGGCAGGCAACCCCCAGCGCAGAATCGGCCTTTTTCTTCTTTTCCACCAATGAACTGGGCTTCCAACCGGAGTTTTTGGGGCGCATTCGTTTAGTGACGAGCCTGGCCTCGTTGGTAGGGGTGTGGGCTTTTCAACGGTGGTTTAAGACGGTGCCATTTCGGGTGATTTTTGCCTGGACAACGGTGTTGTCTTCTGTGTTGGGGATGACGATGTTATTGTTGGTTACCCATGCCAATCGGGCGATCGGCATTAGTGACCAGTGGTTTAGCTTGGGGGATAGTTTGATTCTGACGGTGATGGGACAAATCGCCTACATGCCGATTCTGGTGCTGGCGGCGCGGTTGTGTCCCCCCGGTGTAGAGGCAACACTGTTTGCCCTGCTGATGTCAATTTCTAATTTGGCTTCGTTGCTGTCCTATGAATGCGGGGCGTTGTTGACTCATTGGTTTGGGGTCACCGAATCGAATTTCGATCGCCTCTGGTTGCTGGTGTTGCTAACCAATCTGAGTACACTGTTACCGCTGCCGCTGATTGGCTGGCTCCCAGCGGCGGAACCACCCCACCCGACACCAACTCCCCAACGCTTAGAACCTGCCACCACTGAGGCATTTGTTCCCCAACTCGCGATTAAGTCAGTGGAAATGAGCGAGTAAGACGGAGTACGGTCACAAAGCAGATGTTGGTGGTGCTGAATCGCAGGCTGAATTGGAACGAAGTTCCAATTCAGCCAACTTCTAATCCATATCCTGATTCAGCAATGCCACAAAGGGGATGTTTGCTATGGCAATAGGCAGTAGTTCGGTCGAATAAGGGGCAGACTGCATCCGTCCACAGTGGCGCAACCATCACGGGTCTACTGCCACCAGCCAAAACTCCGATGGGGGTTCGCTGGCCAATTGCCGAATGGGGACGGTGGCTAAGCGGGGCGCGGACAGCAGCCAACTCAACTGTGTCGTTGCGCTGGGGCTGAGGGCTTGCACCTGTGCCTGGGATAGCACCGCTTTGCGTACCCCCAGTTGCCGCAAAGTTGCCCGATCGCTCTGCGGTTGAATCGCCACAATCTGCCGAGAGCCAAACGGTCGCCACAGGGACGTTTCCAGATCATTGCCACCGCCCATAAACCCTACCACCCGGTCGGTTGCGGTCAACTGTTGGCGGATAGGACGAAAGATATCGGCGCGATCGCGATAGGTTTGGTAAACCACTTGGGCGCGTTCCACCAAGGCCGCCGGGGCGACTGGACGCACCGCCGCAAAAATAGCCTGCATCGGCAACAACGGACGGGAAGGGGTGAGGCATTGGATGGCGATCGCCAGCCCCGCAGCCGCACAGCCTGCCCATTGCCAAGCCCGTGTGCGTGTCACGCTGCTATCCCCACACCACCCCAAAACTGTGGCGACCACTAAGGGATAGTAGGGCAAGAACAACCGAGGCGACGATTCACTGCCCATCTTGGCGAGAAAAATCAGGGCAGCGACGCTGTGGGCGAGTAGGAGGGGCGTGCGGAGTGGCGGGGTGGGACGTGGGCGGGGTGGGACATTGGGTATTGGAGCGTTGGGTGTTGGAGCGTTGGGGCGTTGGTGGGAGGCGATCAGCAGCCAGAGGAGGAACAGGAGGGTGATGAGTCCTAGACCGCTGGCTTCTTCTTGGGGTAATTCGTTGAATAAAAACTGAAAGCGGGGATATGCCTGCCGAAGCCAGGAACCGGGGGCAAACCAACTGATTTGGTTCAGCACTGTTTCTAAGCGATCGCTGAGCGGAAAAATCGGTGGCACCAAGTTTTGCGCCATGATCAAAACCCCGTTACCCAGCAAACCTGCTAGGGGATTTTGGATAGCGACTCCGTAGGTATTGTTAGGATCGCCAGTCCAACTGCCCGTGTGGATGTGGTTCAGTACCATGGACGGCAAGCCGGACACCAACCCCGCGATCGCCGCTATGCCCCAAATTTGGGGTCTCTTTACCCAGTCTCGCAACCATCGCCCTGCCCCTGGCTGACAACCCCACCCCACCGCCCACGGCAACACCAACGGCACATTCGACGCTTTCACACCAGTGCATAAAGCGATGGCTAAAAGGGAATAGGTAAACGCTTGGCAGCGTAGACGGTCGGTTGGATGGTCAGACGGCAAGGTTAGCGCGATCGCCACCAAAAACCAAAACGCCCCTAACCAATCATTGCCAATGCCCCCCGCATGGAGCAAAAAGCCATAGCTGAGCGGCAACAGCCACATCCACCACCACGCCAGCCGTCCACTCACGCCCAACCGTCGCAATACGGTGAACACCAAACCGGGAAATGCCAAAAAAATGAGGCTGTTGAGCAAAAAGAAGGGGCGATCGGAATGGCTGAAGGCATACAGCGGCGACAGTAACCACTCCTGGCCGGTGCCACTCAAATTCATCCGTTGATTGCTGGTGGGAATCCAGAACCAGCCCTGGTTCGCAAACCAATACAACAGGCGCGGGATTCGATAGGTCAGGCCGTCGTAATTGGTGGGCAGTTGACTGGCACCACCCACAAAATTCAAAAGAATGGCGATGTAGACCAAGCAAGGCAAGGGTTTACGGCATCGTCGCCAACTGCGCCGCCCATATTTGCAGAGTAGAGGCAGCACAAGGCGTAGATCGCGACGGTACAGCGTGGCGACTACACCGCCAAACCCAAGGGTTAACAGGAGGTAATTGAGGGGAGTCAGGCGGTGCAGGGCGGACAGTCCCCAACCGACAACGGTGTAAAAGCTGGCGATCGCAATCAGACCATGGACGAGATGAAACGGATGCGGACGTGGCATGGGGGATTAGGGTTGGTCGCGATCGCTGGATGGCTCGATGGCAGTAACGTTGATCGTTTTTTCCAACTGTTTGGAGTGTAATTCTTGTTTTTGCAACGCTTCCAGGGTCGTTGGTTGCCCCAAATGCAACAGTGCTGTATTGGTAATCAGGTTGAAGGTATTGACTGACCAAGTATCGCGCCGTTTGACCACCTGAAGTTCAACGGTGGCATTTCCCCGTTCAAATTGGACTTCGGTCAGGTAAGTGGCGGTGGCGATCGCGGTAAAATTCCACGCCTGATCCGGCAACTGCCCCGACGCAAAATTCTCCTTAAACACCATTTCTCCGCAGGCCATCAACCCGCCAAAGGACTGCTGCCACGGTAGGAACATCGCCGCCAAATCCCCACCTGCTAAACTTTCTAAAAATTGCGGGGTGGCTCGGTTCAGCAATTCATCCGCTTGCCAATCACTCAACACCGTGACCACGCTGGCACGGGCAAAATCATGGGTTTGAGTAATGGCTTCCTGAAACGTTTCCACCTGTTTGCCAAAAAAACGCTTCGCCTTTGGCACGTAGATTTTAATCAGCACCATCACTGTTACTACCAGCACCCCAATGATGAACAGGAAGGCAGCAACAACCCCACCAATTACTAGAAGAATGTCTTTCATGCCAAATCAACTCTAATCCATCTACCATCCTAATCTGCCTAACTGTAGGGTGCCCACACCAATTGAGCAACAGAACAAGAATTGCCCCAGATTTTCAATTACGCCAGATTTTTCTCCAACATGGGCAGTTGACAACGGCGGATAGAGCCGCTGGCGGGGGTGTGGGCATCACAGCCGATGACATATCGCTGATACTGCTCCACCTCTGTCCCACTGGGATTGACATGAATCGTCTGTACTGACATAGGGCTTGAAAAGAAATACCTTCATCGGTTTCACTGGCTGTTCGCTAATATAGCCGCTTGCGGTGGTGTGGGTTATACCCACACCACTCAAACCCAATCCCAGTAAGGATTTTGCAGTCATGAACCGTCCCTCATAGATATGAGAAGTGCTATAGCTATTAGCTGACAGCCAATGCCAAATGTTCAGCTTATTTTTTGACGACCTCATAGACTGCGATATTGTCTAGCTCTAAATTGTCTAGTTCTAATAATCGCTATCAGCCACACAAATACCTTTGCACTTGATGCCGTTGGTAGCAGTGCGTTGACAATGGGAACAGAGGATTTTTTCTGCTACTCTTGTCACGATGTCAATTTGGTCGGCGTTGGGTGCCCCAGGCTGCTCATCCCCGGCCAACGCCGCCGCCTTCAGATCCTGTTGTTGTTGCTGCAAACCTCCACCTCCAGGGGATAGTCGTGAATCATTAACTCATCGTCATGAACCTGACAGTTGCCCTGACCCGTTGCATCTGTTTGACAGGGGGATGGCAACCGACGGAATCGGTGTGATTCGTCTGTTGATTGAGTTGATTGAGTTGATTGAAGTGATTGAATTGATTGATCCAGTCTTAATCCATCATGTTGACCCTAACCCAACGTCTGCCCCATGCCGCTGCTCCCACCGGATCCGCCACGCTTGCCACCCCACTGCCCCAACTGCACCTAACCGCCGAGGAACGTACCCGCAGCCGCCGTCGATTTGCCTTGGCCGATGGAGAAACCGTGTATGTGCAGTTGCCCAGGGGGACGGTGTTGCGGGATGGAGACGTGCTGCAAACTGAAACTGGCGATCGCCAAGTGCAAATTGTCGCTAAGCCGGAACCCGTTCTTACCGTTACCGCCGACTCCCCCCTAGCCCTCTTACGCGCCGCCTATCATTTAGGGAATCGCCATGTGCCATTGGAGGTGACCCTGAGCTATCTGCGACTCAGCCCCGATCCCGTCCTACAAACGATGTTGATGGGGCTAGGAGTCCACGTCACCGAGGAAGTTTTGCCCTTTCAGCCAGAGGTGGGAGCCTACACCCACACGTCCCCTCAACCGCATCACCATCAACACGCTCACCATCAACACGCTCACCATCAACACGCTCATCATCACCATTCCCCTGATCATGATGATCATATCGAACAGCCTGTTGTCTGACAAAGGGGATAGAGTGAGGTATCCGTCAATTGCACATCACGTCAATTAGCAATCATCCATGTCGCCTCTTTCCATGCCCCCACCAACCACCGACTTCCCCTTGGCATTAGACTCCCCATTGGCATTATTAGGATTACTGCAACTGGCGAGTTCGGCGTTGCCTGTGGGTGCCTACAGTTATTCCGAAGGGTTGGAAGTGTTGGTCGATCGCCGCCAGGTTAATGATGGCAGCAGTTTAGAACACTGGTTGCGGCAAGAGCTGAGCTATGGGGCGATCCGGGTGGAGGCTGCCGTGATGCAACGGGCGATCGCCGCCGCCAACCAAGCTAATTGGCCACGATTACATTATTGGAATGCCTGGTTATCAGCCTTTCGGGATGGGGAAGAACTGCGGCAGCAAAGTTGGCAAATGGGGCGATCGCTGTTGCGCTTACTGCAAACCTTGGAACCAGACTGGATCGATGCCGTGGGCTGGGATGGCCAGGATGAATGGAATTTTGCGATCGCCTTTGGGATCGCCGCCAGTTGTTGGCAGGTGGGGGCACAGGCGGCGACCTTAGGCTATCTTCAGAGTTGGGCGACGAACTTAGTCAATGCGGGCATCAAACTGATTCCCCTCGGTCAAACCACCGGGCAACAGCTTTTGTGTCGCCTGCGTCCGGTGCTGATCCAAACCACCGACAGCATAACCGGACTGCAAGATGACGACCTTGCCAGTTGTGGTTGGGGCTTATCCTTAGCCAGCATGGCGCACGAAACCCACTATTCTCGCCTGTTTCGCAGTTGACCCGGTGACGGTGCATCGGATTCCGCGCCGAATTCCGCCTTGTTGCTTGAGATTGCCACGAATTGCCGCGAATTGCCGCGATCAGATTAGCTAAATTACCATAGGCTCAATTATTCTAGAAGAACAATTTCTGCACGCCCTTCGGGTTGATCCCTTTGGGTTGATAAAACTATCAGTTCATGATGATTGATCCGACTTTAATCCGTGTTTTCCTGTCCTTGAACCGGTTCTGATTGTGGATCGATTGCAGCATTTGTCGAAGATTACGCCGTCTGATTATCCCTTGCTGGGAGAGCGGGCGGTTTATCTGAGTGACTTATTTCATCAGGGGTATGCCATTACGCCCAGTGTGGTGATTCCGGCGACATGGTACTGGCAATTTTTGGAAGGCATTGATTGGTTAGAACCGTTATTGGCGGATCTACCCAACTCCTCACTGCACGTCAATATTAACAATCCGCAACAATTACAAGCGATCGCCCGCCGGATTCGCCAAACCATTCTGACTACCCCCCTGCCAGAGGACTGGGTAACCGCTCTACATCAGGCGATTCAACCTTGGGGTTTCCACGCTTTGGTGTTATACCCCGGTTTGGTTTACCAAGCAGCACCGGGATGCACCATTGCCTTAGATCGGGTATCGGGACGGCAATTGGGCAATTTACTAGAGTCCCATCTGTGCGAAACCCAGAGCGCGGCGATCGCCCAAGCGGTCAAACGCTGTTGGGCAGAACCCTTCCACGCCAGAAATTTACTCTGCTGGCAACGGTTTAGCATCCAATTGCAACAACTAAGTCTAGCCGTGCTCATGCAACCCTTACCCATGGCCATTTGCAGCGGCACCCTCCGGCTGAACGCCCATCAATCAACCCTAGAAGCAGTTTGGGGTTTAGATTTAGCCCTCAAGCGCGGCGAACTCAACCCCGATCGCTATCAGTTGCAATTAGATCCAGGTGCGTTGTTAGAGCAACAAATTAACCGTAAGGCGATCGCCTACTTACCCCACATCCCCACTCCAGCAACCGCCCAACCCCAATCCAACCCAACCAACCCAGTTCTAAACCCCATAGGCGTGGGGCACCACCCCAATACTCCAACACCCCAACC
>CAZJZR010000056.1:0-11191 GCA_964550475.1 uncultured bacterium | reverse complement strand
AGAGTTGGCTGAATTGAAACTTCGTTTCAATTCAGCCTGCTATTCAGCAACACCCCTTTCTAAACGTAACCGTTCACATCTTCACATCCCCCCATAAGAAAAGTGTTGCGGACTACGCCCGCTTGTTCCTCCCCTGACGGGGAGTGAACAGTTACTTCTAAATAGCCTCTAAGCTTGAGTCCTGTAAGTAGCCCCCACACCACCACAAGCGACTAGATGAAAACCGCTATGCAAAACAGTAGAGCAATGGAAATCTTGTGTTGTTTTTGATTGTTGTTTGTGATTCTTGTTTGATGCAATCTACCAAATTAATAGGATGAAATGTATGCCCGAACTCACCGTTAGTAGTGTTGCGCCTCAGCCAGTTGATTATTCTCTGTTTAATTTCGACCCGACCTATCGCGCCTATTCTAACGCCAATGCACTATCAATGGGTCTAGCCAGTGCCTTGGCCTATGAAACTCCGGAAAAAATCCAAGCCCAAGCCTTGGCATGGGGATTTCCGCAATTTCGATTTTTGCAAGGAACCCGTCGCATCAGCGATACCCAAGCCTACATTATCGGCAATGATACAACGTTGATTCTGGCCTTTCGGGGGACAGAACAAAAGATGAAAGATTGGGCGACTGACCTTAACTTTATTAAGATAGAAGGCCCTTTGGGTGATGTCCACGAAGGGTTTAACAGTGCGTTCAATTCCGTTGTGATTAGCCTAACAAAGAGTCTATTTGAACTCTACAATGGCCAACAATTGATCTGGATTACCGGGCATAGCCTGGGTGGTGCGCTAGCCACATTAGCCGTTGCCGCCCTAACAGAAGTTGGGCTAGAAATTGCTGGTTCCTACACATTTGGTTCACCGCGTGTTGGCGATCAAGCGTTTGAAGCCAATTTAATGACTAAGTTGGGCGATCGCATCTTCCGCGTTGTCAATGGTAATGATATTGTGCCCCGTGTTCCTCCACGTATCGCTGGATACAAGCATGTGGGCAATGTCGTTTTCTTTGATGAAACAGGTGGAATCGACAATAACCCCAACGTGTGGGAACAACTGAAAGCAACGATGGTGATTCAGTTTAATGATGAATTGATGGATCAAGATATTTCCTCGATTTCTCGTCATTTACTCGACGGCGAACAAGGTTATCTGGCAGCCTTAATCCAGCACGCTTAGGGGGTTGTCTAAAAGTCGATTTTTCGTGCGTTTTGCCCACGAAAAATCGACTTTTAAACTAGTTTCTTCGTAACCGTTTACTCCCCGTCAGGGGAGGAACAAGCGGGTGTAGCCCGCAACGCTTTTCCTCTGGGGGGATGTGAATGCTTACTATGGCAGAATTCCGAATACTTTTCATTAGTTAGTCAAATGTAATCAGCCTTGTTGAATAAGCTGACCTCAACTTAAATTAGGGATATGGGTGACTGGAGTCGATCTTCTGTCGCTTTGCCGCATCGGCTGGTAAATCCCATCAATCCCACAATTGAGTGAATTGGTTATGCAACAGGTGCTTGAATCCCAAGGGCAAATCAGAGAGTCGCGATCGCCGCAATCGGAACTACCCGCCCCCAGCCGAGTCAGGCCATGGGTGACCATTTTCACTCGTCATCAGCTTGTTTCCACTTTGGAAACTATCCAGGACTTGATTGTGGTCTCCCTCTGCATAGGCTTGTTTTCGGTCATGGTGATCCAGTTACGAGCCATGTTCATTTCCCTACTTCCCCCCTTGAACTTTCGGGAAGTGACGGCTGACATTTTGTTTTTGCTGATTTTGGTGGAATTATTTCGCCTGTTAATTATTTATTTGCAAGAGCAACGGGTTTCGATTGGGGTGGCGGTGGAAGTGGCGATCGTGTCCGTCCTTCGGGAAGTGATTGTCCGGGGGGTGCTGGAGGTGCAATGGACGCAAATCCTGGCTACCTGTGCCTTTTTAATGGTGATGGCGTTGCTCTTGGTGGTGCGCGTTTGGTTGCCACCTACCTTCAAAGGCATTGACCCAGAGCGGCGAATTTCCATGCAGTTGCACGGGGAAAGCTCATCTGTGCGCCCAGAGGAGTGAGTGGAGTTAAATCTGCGCTGCTACCCCCAGCAGCCCTACAAGTAAGCGTGGAAGGGGCACTACAAGCGGCTGTATAGTTAGATTTGTCCTTTCACACACTCTCTGTACTTGGCGATATGGCATCTTCCATCCAACCGAAACTGATTATTCATGGCGGCGCAGGTAGTTCTCTCAAAGGGAAGGGAGGGGTTGCGATCGTCCGGCAGTCGCTGTTTCGGGTGTTGGAGCAGGTGTATGGACAGTTGAAAGACGGGACAACGGCTCGACAGGCGGTGGTGTTGGGGTGTCAGTTGTTGGAAGACGATCCGCGTTTTAATGCTGGCACGGGTTCTGTGTTGCAGTCCGATGGACAAATTCGCATGAGTGCAGCGTTGATGGATGGCGCAGCCCAGCGATTTAGCGGTGTGATCAATGTGTCACGGGTGCAACATCCAATTGATTTGGCACACACCTTACAGGACTCGCCCGATCGCGTCCTGTCTGACTACGGTGCGGCAGAACTGTTGCGGGAACTGCAACTGCCGATCTACAATCCCCTGACCGAACAACGGTTAACCGAATGGCTCCAGGATCGGCAAGACAACTTTTCTCGTTCAATGGCCGATGTGGTGGCGGAACCCACCGAAGCGGGACGGGGGACGATCGGGGTAGTGGCTTTGGATTGTTACGGCCAGGTGGCGGCGGGGACATCCACTGGGGGGAAGGGGTTTGAACGGATTGGCCGCGTCAGCGATTCTGCCATGCCTGCGGGGAACTATGCCAACGCCAACGCAGGCGTGAGTTGTACGGGGATCGGCGAAGACATTATTGATGAATGTTTGGCAGCGCGGATTGTGATTCGGGTTAGTGATGGGTTGTCTTTGGCTACCGCGATGCAGAAGTCGATCGCAGAAGCCCAACAACGACAACGGGATTTGGGCGCGATCGCTGTCGATGCCACAGGGGCGATCGCCTGGGGCAAAACCAGCGAAGTGTTGTTAGCCGCCTACCACACCGGCACTGAGATGGCTGACACCCTAGAGGTGGGCGACCAATCGGTGGGCAGTGTACCCGCTTAAAAGCGGCTGGCGGTTCAGGATCTCAGCCGTAGTCATAGGGGATGTGCAAATAAATAAAATACCTGGCGTAGGATGCGTTAGGCTTCAGCCGTAACGCATTATGTTTAATCTATGGGTACTTTATTTTCACGCTCTTCCCTAGGTAGATATAGGGGCGGGTTTGGTTGGTTTAGGGATTTGCCGATCAATCATGCACTCAATCTCACGGCAAGGGCGAACTGCCGTTCGCCCCTACTGTGGGATGCAGGATTTGGGATGCGGGATTTGAGTTTGACGCTCGTCCCTGCGTATGGCTGAATGCCCCGCTTAGTGTGCATTCCATTAACCTGCAAGAACTGGGTGGAAATAAAACGCAAACCCCAGAATAACGTAAGCCGCCAGCAGTAACGTACCTTCCAACCAGTTGGACTTGCCATCCGAACTGATGGAATTGGCAATGAACACAGAAACCGCCACCGCCACCAACTCAAACGGATTAAAGTCCAAATCCATCGGTTGCCCCATGAACCATCCGGCAATCACCAACACCGGAGCTACAAACAAGGCAATTTGCAGACTGGAACCCACCGCTACGGACAGGGACAGATCCATCTTATTTTTTAGGGCGACCGTCACCGCCGTAGCGTGTTCTGCCGCATTACCCACAATCGGCAACAAAATCACCCCAGTGAACAAATCGGTTAAACCCAGGCGGGTGGTTGCTTCTTCCAGACTGTCCACCAACAATTCCGACTCCACCGCCACAAACACCGTCGCCACCAACAGCACCGAAATCCACAGCACCAAATTGGGTTTATGGGCAGGTTCGCTCTCGGTTGCCGGAGCTTCCGTCGCGGTTGCACCGTGTTCCTCGGCAATGCCTACCTCATACAAATAGGTGTGGGTTTTCATGGAAAACAGCAGTGTCAGACCATAGACCAAAATCAACACCACTGCAACCGCCAAGGACAAATTCTGGAGGGTTGTGGGGATAATGCCTGTGGATGTGTAATTGACGGCTGTGGGCAATAACAGGGCAATCACCGCCAGATTCATGGAGGAGGCATTGACCCGTGCCACCACCGACTGGAATTCCTGTTCTTTGAACCGCAGCCCCCCCAGCAACATGGATAACCCCATCACCAGTAACAAATTACCGATGATCGATCCGGTAATGCTGGCTTTGACCACATCCAGCAATCCGGCATTCAGGGCAACTAGGGCAATGATCAATTCTGTGGCGTTGCCGAAGGTGGCATTCAGCAACCCGCCTAAGGTGGGACCAAGGACAACAGCGATCTCTTCCGTAGCAGTCCCCATCCAACCTGCCAAGGGCAAAATGGCTAAACCAGCCGCAATAAAGACGATCAAATCGCCCCATTCCCAAACATGGGCAGCAATGGAAATGGGGATAAAAATCAATAATGTAGACAGAACCAGAGTAATGATTGACATGTCAAAAAAGACGTAGGACGTGGGGACGCGATCGCCTCACAATTCAGGGTGACAGACGAACGCAATCAAAATACTAACAGAGGAAATTTAGTTGTTTCAGCGTTTGCTAAGAATCCGGTACGGTTTTGACCAAGCTGACGCAACGGATCTACAGCCCGCAACACTTTTTCCCTGAGAGGATGTGAATGGTGACGATCTGACTGTTTCTAAACATTGCCGACAATCACATCACTCCAATAGGTCAGCTTTTGGGCTAAATCTTCCATCCGAATCGGTTTGGTCAAAAAGTCATCCATGCCAGCGGCGAAGCACTTTTGGCGATCGTCTTCCATGGCATTGGCGGTAATGGCAATGATGATGGTTTTGTGGGCCTGTTGGGGCAGTTCACGAATGGCTTGGGTGGCGGCGTAGCCATCCATCACGGGCATAAAACAATCCATCAAAATCAGGTCATAGGGAATTTTTCTGACCAGTTCCACCGCCTCTGCCCCATTGGCCACCACGTCTGCCTGATAGCCTAATTTTTTTAATTGCAGCAGTAAGACTTTTTGGTTGATGGCAGTGTCTTCGGCCACCAAGATTTTCACCTTGGCAGCGGTGGGGTTGGGTAGCTCTGGGGTGGGCGGGGTGGCTTGGGTGTAAGAGCCATTGTTAGACGACCCTGCGCTGACGATGGCGGATGGCGTGAGTGGGGATGCAACGAGGGCAAGACTGGCGGGCACGGGGGTGGCGATACTGCTTTGTAAGACATCAATTAAGCAACTACACAGCCGCGATCGCCGCAACGGCTTGACCAAATAGGCGGCAAAGCCCAAATCCATAATTTGTTGTTTCAGTTCCGCTTGGGCGATCGAGGTCATCATCACCAAGGGTGTGGCGGCAATTTGGGGATCGGCCTTGATCTGTTGCCCTAACATGGCTCCATCTACCGCTGGCATTTGCATATCCAGCAACGCCAAGTCGTAGGGGGTACCATCCTGCACAGCCTGTTTTAGTGTTCGCAGTGCATCGGCGGCGGTGGTGACTTCATCCACATGGATGCCCCACGGTTCGGCTTGGTAACGGACAATTTTGCGGTTGGTGCTGTTGTCATCCACTACTAACATGCGCCGTCCTTGGAAGGCCGCGATCGCCTGTTGATACGGCACCGCAACCGTTTGGGAGGGTTGGGGGGTCAAGCTGACAGTAAACCAGAATTTGGAACCTTGTCCTTGGATACTATCCACGCCGATGCTGCCACCCATCAACTCGACCAACTGCTTACAGATGGACAAGCCCAACCCTGTGCCGCCGTATTGGCGAGTGGTGGAGGCATCCACCTGGGTGAACGGTTGGAACAGCTTCACCTGTGCCTCTGGGGGAATGCCGATGCCCGTGTCTTCCACCACAACCAAAATGTCGATGGTCGCGGCGTTACTGACTTCGGTGCGCTGCACAGGGGCAGTGGCGGGAATCGTTACAGCAGCATGGGCGATCGCACTCGGTTCGGTTAACGGCTCCGACAGCAGCGAGATCTGGATATTCACTTCACCTTGGCTGGTGAACTTGATCGCATTGCTGGTGAGATTAAGCAGAATTTGCCGGAGGCGCGTCACATCGCCGCGCAGTTGGGTCGGTACGGTGGGATGGATCAGGCTGGAAATTTCCAGTCCCTTGGCATGGGCAACCGGAGCCAGTAAATCGACCACTTCCTCGGCGGCGATCGCCAAATCAAAGTCGAGGATTTCCAGTTGCAATTCCCCCGCTTCGATTTTAGAAAAGTCCAAAATGTCATTAATTAATGTCAGTAAGTTATCCCCACTATTGCGGATCGTTTCGGCAAAATCCCGTTGTTCTGCTGTTAGGCCAGTATTCAGCAAAAGCCCCGTCATACCAATCACCGCGTTCATCGGTGTGCGGATTTCGTGGCTCATGGTGGCCAGAAAGGCACTCTTCATGGCGGTGGCTTTTTCCGCTGCCTTACGGGCTTGTTCTGCGGCCTTACGCGACTGTTTGAGGGCGAGATTTTGTTGGGTTAATTTTTTTAGATGGGTGGTTTCTTGTTCCAATAAATGGGATTGGGCGAGGGCAATATCTAATTGATTCGCCAGTTGGGCCAGAAATTCAATTTCAAACGGTTGCCAATAGCGTGGCTCGCCGCATTGATGGGCAATTAATAACCCCCATAATTGTTGGGTTTTAAACAGAGGAATGACTAAATTGGCCTTAACTTGAAAGTTTTGCAGTAGGGCTTTGTGACAGGGGTTTAAATCAGCCTGTTCGACATCTGTAATCGTCTGAATTGAACCGGATTGATATTTTTGCCAACCGCCATGCTTAAAGCAACTGTCTTGAATTACTTGGCCGAGGGTCGATCGCCATGCCGGATCAACCGATTCCATCACCACCATGCCATCCCAGGTGGAATCAAATTGGTAAACAATCACCCGATCGGTTTGTAAAAAGTTCCGCACTTCAGTCACGGTTCGGGTGAGGATTTGGTTTAGATCTAGGGATTGCCGAATGTGTAAGGTGATGTCGGATAGGAGTTGCGATCGCAACGTTTGTTGTTGAATCGCTTCGTCAACTTGTTTGCGATCGATAAATTGGCCAATTTGCTGCCCAATCGCTGTCATCATCCGCAACAAATCATCATCGGGTTGTTGGCGAAGGCAACTAAAAAATGTGATCACGCCCAAGGTTTTTTGTTGACTAGTGTTTTGTTGACCAATCACTGGAACCCCAAACGCCTGCTGTAGCCCTGCCGCCAAGGCCACCTCTGGCCGCATAAAGTAGTTGGCATCCGTAATCTTGTCCACCCAAATCGGTTGCCGTTGTTGCCAAATTTGTCCCACCAAGCCGATGCCAGGATGAATTAACAATTGTTCGGTCGATTGGACAAATTCGCCAATTTGCAACTGCGGTTGATGCCAAAGGCGAATGCACCGCAACCCTTCCACCGCGTCATCCCATTGCCAGAAACAGCCCACATCCCACTGGAGGCTTTCGCACAGAGCTTGCAGAATGGTGCCCGTGGCCTCGGTCAACTGCGTCGCTTCCGCCAACACTTGGGTAATCGCATGTTGCACCGTGCGTCGTCGTTCCAACGCCGTTTGTTCCGTAATGTCGATCCCCGTGCCAATCACAAAGGCAACCTGCCCCTGCTTGTCCAGCAAGGCCGTATTCGACCAGGCAATCCGGCGCGGTACGCCTGTTTTCGTCACCCAACAATTTTCGTAGTGACTGGGTAGGGTTTGGCTGGTGAGTTGCTGAAATACCGCTTTGGCTGACTCCACATCCTGGGGCTGCAACAGCACATCCCAAAAGACTTTGTGGTGCATTTCCGCAAAGGTGTAGCCCGTAGTTTTTTCGCAGGTGCGGTTAAACCGGACAATTCGCCCTTGGGAGTCCAACACCACCACCAATGCCCCCACCGTATCAACGACTGCCGTGGTAAAGTCGCGCTCTTGTTTGAGGATGCTTTCAGTCTGTTGCCGTTGGTAAATTTCCCGGTAAATTAACCCAAACACAAAACATAAAATCAACACCTCCAGTCCCAAACCGCTGAGAATGGTGAACCGCGATTGGGCGATCGCCCGTTGGGCAGTGGCATTCCAATCGGCGATGTGGTGGTTTTCGACCGCTTGGAACTGGTCTACTTGCACGTAAGTCGGTGTAGGTGTGCTGCGGGTGGCTTGCCGTTGCGCTGCCAGTAAGTCCAAGGCAGCCCGTTGGCCTTGCCGTTCGTAGAGGGCGATCGCGGCCTCTGTCCGGCCAACTTCCTGCCGCAAAAGCTGGGATAACCGTTGCAATTCTTGGGTTTGGCTGGAGGTGTTGAGGGGCACTGACCGCAGGCTGGTCAGGTGGTGCTGAATGGTGTTGACGGCAGTTTGGTACGCCGTGCGGTGGATGGGTTTTCCGGTCAGCACGTACTGATAACGGCTGAGTTCAATCGTCTTCAGTTGAGATCGAATGGTGGTGAAGCTGTCGGTGAGTTCATGGGTTTGTAGCAACGTCGAGGCCGATCGCACTAAGTGCAGATTTTGCCAATAGGCACCAACGCCTACCGCCAACAGCGCAACCGATGACAGGCCAAACCAGAGGGCAATTTTGACTAATAAATCCTTCGGTTTGATGGGCGAGGGTTGGGTTTCAATGGCCTTGCGTTGCAATTCCGCTAAGTTGCGCCGCAGATCCAACAACTGCACCACCTGACGGGCTAAGGCGCGCAGAAATTGCTCTTGCTCTGGACTAAGCTGGCGCGGTTGATGGTCAATGACGCACAGTGTTCCCAAGGCGTGGCCATCATTGGTAAGCAACGGAATCCCAGCATAAAACCGCACATAAGGTGGCCCAGTCACCAAGGGATTGTCAGCAAACCGTTCATCGGCTAGGGCATCGGGGATACAAAACAACCCCGGTTGCAAAATGGCATGGGCACAAAAGGCCAGATCCCGGTGGGTTTCGCTGACGGCCACACCAACTTTGGACTTGAACCACTGGCGATCGCGATCAATGAAACTGACTAGGGCGATCGGGACTTGGCACAGGTGAGCCGCCAACCGAGTAATGTCGTCAAAACTCTGTTCTGGCTCCGTATCCAACACCCGACATTGCCACAACACATCCAAGCGGGCGGCTTCGGTTTCAGGGATTGGCGGTTTTAACATAGCCCAGGCTACTCCAGCGATTTAGCCCTGGGGCAATCCACCAACGGATTGGCATGGGCGGCGTTTGTCCAGAACAGAGGGATGATAATAATGGCAATGGGGGTGACCATCAATACCATCGTACCCAAATCCAACCGAGCGATTGATTGATCCGTAGAACAGCAGGCTAATTCTGATTAAGTTTGTGGTTGCAACCGTAGCCGCACTAGCACAGCCCACACGTCTAGCCGTTGATCGGCTCAACCAGATTAGCCAATTCCCTAATCACCGCTGGTAGGCATGGGGGGGCAAACTCAACCCCTAGCTCAGCAGGCATCTTGCTGATAAGTATGACCATCCTTCAGAGTAAGGTCAGTTGTCTTGGCTCGACTAAGCCCGTCAATGCTAGAGACTGATTACCCAGATCGATCTGGGCATCAATACTGTTGAGTAGGGAAACCAGACTGCGACCAACTGCATAGGCTAAATTAACGGGTACAGCATTACCAATTTGTTTGTATTGGCTACTCATTGAACCCGCAAAATGCCACTCATCTGGAAATGTTTGAATTCTGGCATATTCTCTAATTGTTAAGGGTCTCGTCTCTTCTGGATGGCATCTCTCGGTTTGTTTTTGAGCCGGAGAACAGGTGAGCGTCAAACTGGGTTCGTCCCAGGATAACCGACGTGCCATCCCCGTTTTACCACCAGTCAAAAAATAACTACCCTGCATATATTCTCGTTGTAGATCGTCTGGTAGATCTCTCCAGTAGCCACCTTGAGGAACATACGATAATATCTCTTTTTTTCTCTTGGGATACGCTTGACCGTCCGATTCCGGCACATCAGTATCGTAGAGTTCACCAGCCTTCAATGCATCTTTCAAAACTAATATTTTGTAATAAGGTGATGGCCACTCAAACTGGGCAAACTGAATTAAATCATTTCTGATGCCAACCAAAAATAGACGCTCTCGTTTTTGGGGTACACGATAGAACAACGCTTTCAGAACCTTTGGTTCAATCAGTGTATAGCCTAAATCCGCAATCACTGACTTAATCACTGACAAGGTTTTGCCATGATCGTGATTTAACAATCCGCGCACATTCTCACCCAGAAAAATCTTTGGGCGCATCTCTTTTATGGCTCTAGCAAATTGAAAAAATAGCGTTCCTCGTGTGTCTTCAAAGCCCAATTTTTCACCTGCATAGGAAAATGCTTGACAGGGAAACCCACCAGAAACCAAATCAATATCAGCAAATTGAGTGAAATCTATCTGTTGCACATCGCCTTGAATAATAGTCCACTGGGGACGATTAATTTCTAAGGTTTTGCAAGCGTCTTTATCCAGTTCATTCAGAGCAACTGCATTAAACCCAGATTTTTCCAACCCTAGAGCAAGCCCTCCTGCACCTGCGAATAGCTCCACTGATAAAAATTTTCTTGCAGGTTTGATGTGTAATTCTTGATCCCAATTACTTTTAACGATACGTCTTACATCTTCAAATTGCAGTAGTTGAGAGGTTTGATATTCTTTTTTATTGGTAATAGGATTTTGGACAGGGATCAGCCTGCCACTTTTTTCCCATTTTGACAAGGTGGCCTTTGATACAGAAACTATATCTGCCAATAATTCTGGTGAAATTAGATCTACATCAAACATGGAAATTGTCAAATCCTTCGTATTGCCTAAAGGAAAGCAGATAAATACTTTTTAATAAATTAGCATCAATCGCTCTTAGTTCTGCAAATACAGAATTAGACTCGGATGTGAAGTCACCGTCTTCAACCACATCCTCAATAATTAAAGGCAACTTTTCACATAATTCCTTGAAGGCAAACTGTTTACCAGTAACCATCTCATAAAACTTGTCAATGGAAACCCGTCGTATCCGTTCATTGGATACAGATTGACCATCTAAACTCATTTTCCATATAACATTTTGGCTTTTCCGGGCAATGACTTCTACTAATAGACATGTGGCATCGGGATTAGATAATAAAGTATTTTGCATTC
>CAZJZR010000055.1:0-11241 GCA_964550475.1 uncultured bacterium | reverse complement strand
TTCCCAACCCTTTTAGATCGAGCAATCGAGCGTTGATCAACCTGAATAGTTACCCTCAAACTAACCAGAGATATCTATGTTTTCGATCTACTGAGAATTGGTGATCCACATCGGCTATCTGCGAGCCTAGTCGCAGGTGCGATCGGGGTGATCTCACAACTTTAAGCAGCGATCGTGTAAATTCCCTACTTTAATAGTGTAAATCCCTTACTTTTTAGAGGGATTGACTCTAGATATCTAAAATAATCAAGACAATTGAGTTAAACTGTCTGCAACATGATCAATGGGTAACTGTTCACATTCTCCCATGGGCAACAGGTTGCGGGCTACGCCCGCTGGTTCCTCCCCTGACGGGGAGTGAACGGTTATATCAATGGTTGTCCGAATCAATAGAAGCCGCAATCAATAAAAACAATCTGAGAGGGTGTTTGAAAAGTGTCTGGCGGTTAAAACCGCGACTACGGGAACGCAATGCGAACAGTCGCTAGGGCTACATCAAATAGGGCTTTTAAAACACCCTCTGAATGTAACCTGTCTGAATGTAACCTGAATGTAACTATTCACCGTTCTCTCGGTAAACAGGGTTGCGAATTACATTCCCTAGTTTCTTCCCGAAGAGGGAGTGAACGGTTACATCTGAATCACCTACAAATGAATGACCGACAAATTGGTGTTAGAGGAGTGAAGTAGGGCTATGGTTTTACAGTGGAAAACATCACTTTCAGTCATCACAATCATCGCCATTTGTGGTGTGCCTGCTTGGAGCCTTGCCCAAACGCTGACCCCCGCCTCATCTGCCAACGGCACCGCTAAGTCAACTGGGCAATCGCAGTCGGATAGTCAGGCCGAGCCAGCATTGCCCGTAATGGGGCCAACTCCGCTGACCTGCCAGAATATGGGCTTTGATGCCATGACGGGGCAGTCGTGGTGTATTGATGCATCCGGTAACCGGATTGCCGATCCGTCGGGGCAACCGGAACCGACCAACGCCACCACGAATGCGGCCTCTGACACACCGGGGGTTCGTAATCGGGGGAGATCGAGCAGTCTGGGTAATGCTGGGCGATCGCGCTCCACAACAGGTGATCAGCCTGCCAACAGCAACGCGACTCCGAACGCATCCAACACCGCCACCAACATCAATTCTTGTCTCAACTTTTGGTTTGATGCCACTACCGGAAAATCCGGTTGTTTAACCCCCATGGATGGGACACCAGCCGCCAGCGTCACGCCATCCCCCACTGCCGCCGCCACTGGCAAGCCAACGGCGGCTCCCCCCGCCCCAGAAGCCAAAACCTGCCTAAGTCAGACCGTGGATGCCAAAACGGGACAGCTAACCTGTCTCAGCAGCCCTAACGATTTACTCGAAGCAGTTCCATCAGACCCCTCAACGCCGACCAACGCATTGTCAGCCCCTAAACCAGCGGATTTGTCTGCCTATCCCACGGTATTTCCGGTGGGCGGTTCCATGGCTGACCAACGCTATATGGGTGAGTTGATTAACGCGATCGCCAAAGCCGATGAACCCGTCAAGCGGACGTTTTATGACATCGCCCAAAGCTTCCCAGACTACTTTGTCTCTAGGGCAAAGTTGACCTGCGAAGTGCTAGAAGCGGGGCAATCGTTGCAAGAAGCCCGCAAGTTACGCAATGACGCACTGAATTTGGGTAGCCGAGGACAGACGCTGCCAGCGGCATTTAAGACAACCGAGTCTGACCTGACCGATCAATTGGCGGTGAAGCATTACTGTCCCCAATTTTTGCCGAAGCAAAAGTAAGGCAGGAGTCAGGTCGTGTGGGTGAAGCCAAGCGCAACCCTAGGGCAACCCTTCACCTTGCCCCAGGGGCACAGTGTTCCGGACTGCGCTTGCTTTGTTCCTCCCCTGACGGCGAGTGATTACATGCCGATTAGGCTACTGCTAAGGCTCTGGTCGGTGGGACTGGGGTTGCATCCTCTGTGTAGGATACGATCGCGGGGCCGAATAAATGCTGAATCCGTTCTGACTGACACACGGCCAGATAGTCGGCTGTTAACTCTTCCGTTAACAGTTCCAACATCAGCCAGTCCTCTAGCCAAAACTCAATCACCTGGAAGCCGCCCCGATCGCACTTCAGCGTCCGCCATTTTTCGCGAGTGGCGATCGCTTGAATTTCCGCCCAACTCAGGGGTACGGAAATGGTGGTATGCACAGCGGTAAAGGATGAAAAGGTCGAAATATGTTGCACAAACCGTCGGGGTTCATTGGCCTGACCCGGCACAATTTTGGTTCCCAGAGGATAGATTTCAATTGTTGAAGTCAGGGGATCGCTGGTGGTGCCACCGGAAACCACGATGTAGCTATCTGGGTGGGACGTGAACTCAAAAGCCTGTCCTTTGAGGAGTTCAGCCAACACTTTAGCCACATGTAACGGTTTTTCAACAGCAATAGAAAGGTGATGCAACATAGATCGTCAAGTTGTGAAGGGGGCAATTAAATGGAGCAATCTGGCAATCTTGTTCGGTATTGTTTGGCTTAACCGCTTGCCAAACCGCTTACCAAAAAATACTTCCAGCCATAACCCAGCAATTCCAGAATAAAGAGACTGACAACCCCTGACCTCATCTCGATGGGTCACTCAGTTGGGTGGTCACTCACTGGGGTGGGTCAGCCAGCGGCAGGGTGGGTAGATCCGCGAGAGCAGTGAGTCGTGATGCACCGAGATCCACCTGTTTCTGTCATTGGGCGGGTAACCGATGACTGGCAATCTGGGCGTGAATGATTCCGTATCAATAATCAGCTATCGGCAACCATGAGTGGGACTACGCAAGTCGTTACAAAACTTCATGAAGCTTGCGTGGATATGCAGTCTTGCGCCGTTTCATGCCGCTCCATCCTTGCCAAGCAGTGATGCCCTTCCTATCAATCAGGCGCATCTATTAGGGAGTTGCGGATTAATACTCGACCCACACCGCTAACTCTACGGACACGGCAATGTTGTGTCCCTGCGGCTATCGTGGGTATTTTATTTTTCTGCAACTCCCTGAGTTGGGGGGCTGGCAGTTGAAAGCGTACAAAATATCAACCTTCTAGACAGCAACCTTCTAAACTGCGTTGCAAACAGTCTCGTAGGGGCGTATTTCACGTTTGGGGGAGGGGCGGTTAAAACCGCATCTACAAGAACTAAACCCGCCTATGCGGGTTTCAAAACCCTTAGTCCGCGTAGGCGGACTTTGTTTGTATAGCCGCGAATTCTATTCGCCCGGATGTATCCCCCAACTGTTGGATACGCCCGTCTCGTAGATCGGTTAGATCGGGTTTAGAACCGATTGGATGGTCGTCCCCCCAAACCACCTTTTCCGGTAAAGTCCAACGTAATTCGGCAAACACGGGCAGCGGACGATCGCTCGGTTTGGAAGTCGCACGTATACGCCCCCAATGGACGACCTTGGGGATCAAACACCCGCAAATTATAGCCATAGTCAGCGGTGACGATACCAAACCGATTCAGGACTTCGTAGCGATTCAGATAATCCAAAATGCCCCAGAGTTGCGGATTCACCACCAAATCGACCCGACGCGGCGAGTCAGCCTTCTCAGGATAGGCCAACCAGCCTTCTAGGAGCTTATTGCCCAATGGTTGCTGCGTTTTAGTCCACCACAAACTGGGGATGGTTAACCGCAGTTGGCAGATCATTTTTTCGGTAATGATATCGGTTGCGTCGGCACAGTCACCCGGCGCAACTGGGGCTGCTGCACTGGCGCGAAAGGCGACTAGATCAAAGCTGGAGGGATCGGGTTGTAACCGGGCTGAGGCTGAGTCGTTGGATCTGGCTCCAGCGGTTGCGGCTGGATCAGCAGGTGGGGCGGATTGGCTGAAGCCGGGGTTAGCTGTAACGACTGCCACGCTGGCAAGGACGAGGGCGATCGCCAACGCTTTGGGCGATCGCGCCAGTAAGTTACCAGTTAAGCCTAAACGGGTCAGTTGTGGTTTAACCATCACACCCTGCCTGTATCACGATCCAACCAATCACGATGAAATCAATGTTGTGCAACTCAATAATTATGCTGCAACCCAATTATGCGGCAATTCAATCGGATGAAAAAAGAGGAAAAAAATAGTATAGCCCTTTGCAGATTGATGAGGTGCAGGCGATGAATGCCAGATCCTTACTGCTCAAGGGATGGATCAACCCCTCGATCCAACGCCATCTCTGGATTGGTCGGTTGCTCCGTCGGTTGGTAAAAGGTAAGAGCCGTATTGCCATACGTCTTTTCTCGACAGACTTCTAGACCCACAGGCACGGTCGGAGGTTCCCAGTCTGGATGATGTTCCACGGCTAATTCACCCCCTGGAGCCAGAATCTGGTACTGGGCGATCGCGGCTAGAACTATCCCGTAAATCGGACTGGCATAGGGCGGATCGAAATAAATCCGGTCAAACTGCTGTCCTTGCAAGGATTTCAGGGCTTGGGGGAGAGCCGCACGCCACACTTCAAACCGTTGGTCAGGGAGGGCGATGTGTTGCCAATTTTGCCGAATCAGTCCACAGGCTTGACTAGATTGTTCAATGCCCAGCACAAAGCTGGCCTGTCGCGCCAAAGCCTCTGCCCCCATCGAACCAATGCCAGCACACAAATCTAACCAACGGCATTGCGCCACCTCTCCCTGCCAAATGTTAAACACCGCTGCCCGCACCCGACTAGCCGTTGGTCGGGTGGCCTGTCCGGGTAAGGTTTTGAGGGGACGATTGCCGTAAATCCGCAACATGGGAACGCAAAGCGAAGACAACGATAGCCAGTCCACTGCCAAACTGGCGTAAGAGGATGGTTACAAAGTGTCTGGGAAAAGTGCCTAGACCAATCCGCAATCAGTCACGACCAGACAAGGGGCTTCAGTCCCTTGTTCGGGAAGTTAAACAAGCGGGGAGGATTCAAACCTTGCCATCAAATCGCTGATACCAGACCAGATTGGCAACGATGAGTAGCCCTAAGGTGACACCACCGCCCAACCATCCGAGGGTGGGGTTGTAGCCACTGCGGCCAAGGGTTTGCATCCAGCGGTGGGTGAGGTCAGAGGCGACCAGTTGATCCGCCATGACGGGAAACAAGTACATCAGGGCTGCCCCCACAATTAACCATCCAACCATAGAGATCAAGAGAAAAATGGTTTTGGCATTGGACTGGCTACCCATGGGCGATCGCGCTCCCTGCAAATAACTGAAACAATGGTTCACGGTTATGGATGAGATTAGCATGACCATGGGCACGACCATGCTTCCAGCTATTACAACTGTGCCGCACACAACGCCGCCCCAAGCAGCCCCACCTGTGGATTCAGCACAATATGTACCGGGATTTTTTCCAGAATCGGCACCATTCGCCCTTTATCTAAAAATGCCTGCATGAACTCACCCGTTTGGAACAAAGGCAAATTCTTGGCGGCAATGCCACCGGCAATGTACAACCCGCCATAGGGCAAAAACTTCAAGGCCAGATTTCCCGTTTCGGCACCGTAGGCTTCCACAAACAGGTGCATGGTGCGTTCACTCAGGGGATCGCGGTGGGCGAGGGCGGCGGCTGAAATGGCAGCGGCAGGATCAACTGTTTTTTCACCGCCCAGTTCCTGTTCCCATTGCCGAACGATCGCCGCCACCTCTGGTTGTTCTGGCAGGGCTTGGGAATCGCGCAAAAAGTGATAGATCGACAATACCCCTTGACCCGATACCACCCGTTCCACGGAGACCCGATTCACCTGATATTTGTCCTTGAGGTATTGCAACAGGTGGAACTCTTGCTCTGTGCGGGGGGCAAAATCGCTATGTCCACCTTCGGTGGCAAAGACCCGATACCGCTGGTGGCCATCGGGTACGGCAAACCCCTGCCCAAGCCCGGTTCCAGCTCCAATAATGGCGATGGGGGCAGCGGCAACGGGGAGACCCGGTTGTAAGGTGTGCAGGTCGGTTGGGGTAAGACCGGGAATCCCATAGCCGATCGCGGCAAAGTCGTTAATTAATTCCACCCGTTCCAGATGCAGTTGCCGTGCCAGTTGCCCCGCTTCCAAGTACCAGCCCAAATTGGTCAGACGGCAGGTGTTATCCACCACTGGCCCCGCAATCCCAAAACAGGCTCGTTGCACCGCCCCCAAGTCCACGCCAGCCGCCGAGAGGAAGGTTTGCACTAGGGGCACCAAATCGGGGAAATCGGCACTGGCATACTGGGCTTGGTGTTGAGTCGTTAGGATGGGTGGTGTATTGGCAGTCGGGGCATGATCAAGATGGACAAGGCGCAGAATGGTTTTAGTGCCGCCAATATCACCAGCAAGCAGAAGAGGCATAGGAGGAGAGGGGAGAAATGTTAGGCATGAATATTTTAGGGTGTGATGGAAGACAAGAGCGATTGGGCGATGATTCGCGCCCGCCGTTACTCCGGCTTACCCTCACCCAAAAATTGTTCAATCACATTCGTTAATTGTTTCAACCGCACGGGCTTGGTCAGGTAATCGTTCACGCCAGCCGCGAAACAGCGATCGCGATCGCTGGCCATGGCCAACGCCGTCAGCGCAATGATCGGTGTATTGGCGGTCTCTGGCATGGCGCGGATCTGCTGGGTGGCTGCTAGGCCATCGACCCCTGGCATTTGAATATCCATCAAGATCAAGTCTGGATGGTGGGTTTGGGTGAGGGCGATCGCTTCCTCCCCATTACTGGCGATCAAAATCCGGTATCCCTTCGCCTTCAGATAACTGGACACCGTGCGGACATTCACTGTATTGTCTTCCGCCAGCAAGATCAGGGGAGCCGTTAGCGTATCAGCGGTTGCAGCGTCCCAGTTAAAGTCCGGCGCGATCGCCTCACTATCTCCACCATTGGGTGCCGCCGCCCTATCTGAGTTGCTGCCAACCGCAGTCAGCGTCGGTGCATCGGCCTGAATCGGCAAGCCGTTGAACGGTAAACAGGGTAAATCAATCGTAAAACAACTGCCCACGCCGACCTGACTGGTTAAGCCCACCTGTCCCCCGTGCAGTTCGACGATTTGTTTCACCAACGCCAACCCTAACCCCGTGCCCTGATATTGCCGATTCAGGGAACTGTCAATTTGGATAAAGGGTTGGAACAACTTATCCATATTCTCTGGGGCAATGCCAATCCCCGTGTCTCGGACTGCAATCCGCAGAAATGCCTGATCTGTTCCCGCAGGTAGGGGCTGGGGTGAGGGCAACACCTCCAGCATAATCCGGCCACCGTCTGGGGTAAATTTGACAGCGTTATTCAGCAGGTTAATCAACACTTGGCGGATGCGGCGTTCATCGACCAATAGCTCCGGTAACAGGTTGGGGATGCGCGTATCCAGTTGGATACCCTTTTTAATCGCCTGTTGTTTGATGAAGGTGAGGCTGGTTTTACACAATGGCGCAACGGGTGTGGTGGTGCGGTTCAGTTCAATCTGTCCCGACTCAATTTTGGCGACATCCAAAATATCGTTGATCAATTCCAACAGGTGGAAGCCGCTGCGTTCGATCGTTTGCAGGGCGCGGCGTTGTTCGGCATCAATTGGGCCAAACACCTGTTCCTGCAACCCTTCTGCCATCCCCAGAATTGCATTCAGGGGGGTGCGGAGTTCGTGGCTCATGTTGGCGAGGAATTCGTCTTTCATCCGGGTGGCGCGGGCGAGTTCCTGGTTGGAGCGTTGCAGTTGGGCGGCGGCGGCTTTTTGGTCGGTGATGTCTTCGGCAATCCCAGCAATCCGATACACTTCCCCATGGTCGTTGCGAACCGGAAAGGCGCGATCGCGAATCCAGCGAATACTACCATCGGGACGGATAATTCGGTACTCTTCGTCGAACTCGCCCCGCAGTTGCTTGGGAATGGCGGCAATCATGCGATCGCGATCGTCGGCATGAATGGCATCCAACCAGGCATCGGGGCTGATGTGTAAGTCCAAACAACTGCGCCCCCAAATCCGCTCATAGGCTGGGCTGACGTAAATCCGCTCGGAGCGATCGAGGTTGAGAATCCAAAACACCGCATCCACCACCTCAGCCAACTGGCGGAATTTTTCCTCACTTTCCCGCAACGCGCTTTCCATCTGTTTGCGAGCTGTCACATCGCGGATAATGATCAGGGCTTCGTTGGGGCTAATGGCGACCACCCGCACTTCTTCATACACCTGTTGGTCATGTTTGAGAAATTGGTGTTCATACACCTGCAATTGCTGCGTCAGGATGGCGCGGTCAATCATGGTCAGTTGTTGGCGCAACAGGTCGGGGGGCAGCACTTCCGATAAATGCTGGCGGATGGGTAAAAAGTTGTCGTTGGGGTTGCGGGAGTGGACGTAATCTAAACAACGACCATCGCGGGTGACCCGCAGCAACAGGTCGGGGATGGCCTCAATCATGGCGCGGATTTGGGTTTCGCTGGCTTGCAGTTCGGCGGTGCGTTTGGCTACCCGTTGTTCCAGTTCTTGGTTGAGTTGGCGCAGGGCGTACTGGGTTTGTTTCAGTTGGCTGATGTCGCGCCCCACACCCACCGTGGCGATCACAGTGCCCTGATCGTCCAAAATGGCCTGGGATGACCAGCCTAACCATCGCCAACCATCTTGGGTCATGACCCGCTGTTCTAGGTAAGAGGTGTAGGGGGGGCGGAGCAGGTCTAGGCGCGATTGTTCGCTGCGATCGCGATCGTCCTCATGCACCAGCGGTAGATAGGGTTGGTTGAGCAGTTCGGCTTCGGTTTTGCCAAACATTTGGCAGTAGGACGGACTGACGAAGGTGAGTCGCCCATCCGGGTCTACTTTGATTAATAGATCGGTTTGGTTTTCCACCAAGAGGCGATATTTGGCTTCACTTTCTTGCAGCGATCGCTGCGCCTGTTTGGCTTCACTGATATCGCGGACTAACAGCAGCACTTCATCCACGTCATAGGGGACGACCCGCACCTCTTCCATTTGGGTATCACCACCAATGGAAAGGTCTTGTTCATAAATCTGAATTGTGTTGGTGGCGAGGGCTTGTTGAATGAAGGCCATGCGCCGATTGGCTTCTTCGGGGGGCAGGGTGGCTGACACATGACTGCCCACCATGTCGGGTAAATTACCCACGACAGGGAAGTTGGGTGTAGCGACAAATTCCAGGTAAATCCCCTCCCGATTAACCCGCATAATCAAATCCGGCAGGGCGTTGATCAGGGCACGCAGGTGGGCTTCACTTTGTTGCAGGGCTTCTTCCGATCGCTTGCGATCGCTAATGTCGGTAATGCTGCCCACATAGCCGACCACGCGCCCCGTGGCATCTCGCTCCGCCACCATCTGACCGTAAACCCAGACCACACTGCCGTCAGTTTGCTGAAACCGATATTCCAACCGGAAGGGGCGATTTTCTTGAATGGCTTGCTCCCACTCTGCATCAATCCGGGCGGAGTCGTCGGGATGCAGTCGTTGCCGCCAACCTTCCCCGGCAGCGGTTTCGGGGGTGAGTCCGGTGATGTTGCAGTAGCGATCGTTGACATAGGTGCAATAGCCAGCCGTATCGGCACGGAAAATGCCCACCGGAACCGCCGCAACAAGGGTGGCATAGCGTTGTTGGCTTTCCCGTAGCCGAATTTCCACCTGCTTGCGTTCCTCCAGTTCCACTTTGGCTTTGTGGTAGCTGGTGGATTGTTGAATGGCGATCGCCAATTGGTTGGTGAGTTGGCGCACCAAGTCCATTTGCTCCAGGCTGAGGCGATGGTTGGGGGCAAACTGAGGCGTTAGCTGAATCTGCATCACCCCCCACAATTGTTGCTGCACTGTAATTGGAATTCGGACTTCTCCCTCTGTCGTGGCATCCAGGGTTGCCAATTCAACAGCTAGAGTTAATTGCTGGCCTTGGTGTGGTTCACGAGCTGCCGCCGTGACCAAGACACTCCCACCGCCCGATCGCAGTTGGTAAATCGCCACCCGTTCACAGTCCAGCAGCGATCGCAGTTCTTGCACGGCAATCTGCAACAAATCCTGCGGGTTTAAAGATGCCCGAATTTGGCTGCCCACAGTGGCTAAAAACTGGTTGTACCGCAATTTTGTTTCCAAACCAGCGGTGGATACAGCGACCTGAGCCTGTACCTGTGTTTGTAAATCTTGCTGGTAGTGGTTAACTAAGCTGGTGCAATGGGCTTGCCAGTGTTGGATTTGGGTTTGTAGCAGCAGGGCGTGACTGTGCTGAAGCGAGGTTTGGGTGAGCAATCCCAGACAACGCTGCTGCTGATCCACTAAGGGGAGGTGCTGAATCTGGTGCTGTTCCATCAGATGCAGAGCGGCCACCGGATCGGTAAACTGCTCAACGGCTAAGGTGATCACCGGATGGGTCATGACCTGCTGGATGGGGATGCGATCGCGGGCGACATCCGCCCCTGCCGCCCCTGCCGTCTCGGTTGGCATACTTGAATCAACTAACGAAGCACTTAACGAAGCACTTAACGAAGCACTTAACGAAGCAGTTAGAGGTTGGCTGCTGAAGCGCAGGGCATCCGATGCAGTGAATATCCCCACAACCGTTGGATGATCCGTCAGATCGGTGACAACGACGACACAGTTGGAGCGAGTCCCCGATGTAGCGGTGGTCATCTGGGCAATGGCGGCGATCGCGGGTGTGTCGGGTGTGACCAACAGCGGCAGACGAATAATCGCAGCGTCTAATGCCGCTTGCAAACTATCAGGCGGAACTGGGAACATCTGCCCGATATCGGCAGTTAAGGGATGGGGTTGCAAGTTGTCAGCTTGCACAGGACGAAGTTGCATGGAGTTCGGATGCAAGATGCGGATAGGAAAGCGGATGGGAGGCTGACGATCGAGGAACGGCAAAGGGAATGCAATAGCACCCACGCAATGTGAGAGCCGCCGCACAATCATATCGATTGGCCGAAATTACGTAGATTGGCCTAAACATAGATTGGCCGAAATTACGAAGGTGAACTAACTCAAGCTTAGACACAATCAAACTTAGATGAACAGATTGTTTTTGAATCAACAGATCGGTTCTTATTGGCAATCCACCTTCAGACAGGCTAATCCACTGACGACCCTTCTATCAGCATTGGTTGTTACGTGCTATGGAATCACACAAATCATCGCTAGGTAACCGTTCATATCCCCCCGTGGGAAAAGGCTTGCGGGCTACGCCCGTTGGTTCCTCCCCCAAGGGGGAGTGAACGGTTACATCGCTAGAATGGGGCGTAGTTCACGTTTGGGGGAGGGGCGGTTAAAACCGCATCTACAAGAACTAAACCCGCC
>CAZJZR010000054.1:0-11270 GCA_964550475.1 uncultured bacterium | reverse complement strand
ATTTCCATCTGATCCAACTCTTCTTGAAGTTGCTTGGCACCTTCTTGGACTTGTTGGGCTTTTTTGAAGGCTTCGGTCAGTTCCTTCATTTTGCCTAGGCCAAAGCCGAACCCAGGTCCTTGTCCCTTAGTCATAATTCCTTCACTACTACAAATCGCTAGTTTATTATGCCCATTTTGGGCTGAGGTTTGCATCTTTTTTGTGAGCGACCCCCTGAATTGCCGTTGCAGATTAACGGCGACGGGCTTTGCTCACCATCTTGCGCGAAAACCGCAGCTTCAATTCCTGTTCTTCGGCCCAATCTTGCAAAATCCGGTAAAAGGTCTGGCGATCGTCGGCTTGCAGCACAGCTACTTGGTCGGCGGTTTCAATGGCGTAGGGATAGCCATTGCCGATGATCACTTCCCCCCGCACCCAATCGACAATTTGATCCAGGCGACCCGCATCATAAATCCAGCGGGGAAACTCTAACCGGACGGGGTAGGCTTCGCGGGTGGTTTTGAGGTAGGTGAAGCTGATGTTGTGTTGCTGGTCGTCGTATTGGCTGAGGATGCCCGATCGCCGACATTGAAACAATAGGGTGCGATCGCCCCACTGCATAAAGGCATTCAGCAGTTGGGCATCGTGGATGGCGGTGGCTTCTGGTAACTCCATCAATCGTTCGAGCATCACGGTGAGGTCGCGGGCGTAGGAGGTGTCGATGTAGGCGACAAGGGGGACGCGATTCTGTTCACTGGCAGCGAGGACGTGGTGTAAACAGGCGACGTAGCGATCGCGCACATCCGCGTCAAAGGTTTCGGCAAAGGTGGCCACCAAGGAGCCATCCAGAAAGACCAAACAGTCGGGATCGTTGCTGTGTTCCTCCATGTAGTCAATCAACCGCTGGGTTTCCATTTGGAAGCGGCGTAGGTTGACTAACCGATCCACGGGTTGGCCACCGCTGGACTGTAAATCAGTGGGAGTCAGTACATCGAGCCGAATGTCCTTGGTGTATCCGCCTGTGGGCAAGTGGAGATTTTCAAACCAGCCGACTTGCACCAGGGCAACCGGAATCGACACGTCTTTGCCAGGGAAAATTTGTGAACCATCGACGGCAAAGGTTTTAACGCCAGTGAGGCGATCGCGCACCCATTGCAAACTTTGTTCTCGATTTGCCCACACTAATTTGGACGGTAGCACCCAATGGGAATAGTCACCCACGGGTTCCAATGGAAACGCCCCCGGATTACCGACTTTGGGGGCATTCAGCCCTTCAACCAGTTCACTCATGGACTGGTTAGCCGCTGCACCAAGGGCGGTGCGGTATTGCTGAAGCCGTCTCAATGCCGTCTGATCAAATTGGTGGAAGTCGGCTTGTTTTGCCTGGAGGCACGCCAACAATTGGGACGGTTTCAGCGGCATGGCAAGTGGTGGACAAAAATGGTACAGAACTACTATACTGCAATGATCAGGACTTTGTGGGCGAAGCATTCCGGCCATGATTTTTGGACAAGTTCATAGATTAATTACCGGAATGCTTCGCCCCTACGGGATTTCTGACCTAAAACCTTAACTTGACACCTATGGGCAATGCCGTGTCCCTCACCAAAGTGCAAAGTACAAAGTGCAAAGTACAAAGTACAAAGTACAAAGTGCACAGTACAAAGGGCGATAACTTGGAGCAATCACGCTGAATCAATCACGCTGAATCAATCACGCTTGGTCGGGAACGCCAAACGCAGCGACAAGGAATTGGTCACGACACTGATGGAACTGAGAGCCATCATGGCTCCGGCGGTGGCGGGACTGAGCAGCACGCCGAAGGCAGGCAGTAACGCCCCAGCCGCCAAGGGAATGCCCACTAAGTTGTAACCCATTGCCCAAAGGAGGTTCTGGCGAATTTTGTTGAAGGTGGCGCGGCTGAGGCGGATGGCTTCCACGACATCGGCTAGGCGATCGCCCATGAGGACAATGTTGGCTGTTTCCACCGCCACATCCGTGCCGGAGTGCAGGGCAATCCCCACATTGGCCTGTGCCAACGCAGGCGCGTCATTGATGCCGTCGCCAACCATAGCGACCCGTTGCCCCGCCGCTTGCAGTTGGGCGATCGCCGCTGCCTTGCCATCGGGACGCACCCCCGCAAGTACCGCTGAGTCCGGCAGACCCAACTGATGGGCGATCGCAGTTGCCGCTGCCGCCTGATCCCCAGTCATGATCACCACCTGCAACCCCAACGCTTGCAAAGCGGCCACCGCTGCTGGGGCATCCTGCCGCAGGGGATTCGTCACCCCTAACAGCCCCATCACCTCAGTGTCCACGGCAGCAAAAATCACCGTTTTACCGCCATCAGCGAGGGCGTTGGCTTGGGCGATCGCCGCTGCTGTTACCGTTACGCCTTGCTCCTGTAACCAGTCAGCCGTACCAAGTAAGACCCGTTGTTCTGCTGTCTCTGGCGCACATCCCGACACTAGGGCAGAGACACCTAACCCCGGTGCGGTGTAGAAGTCGCGTGCGGGTAAGAGTTCAATGCCATCGGCGATCGCCTGTTGCTGGATTGCTGTAGCGAGGGGATGGCAAGTACCGCTTTCCACCGTGGCAGCGACTTGCAGCAGCGACGAACTGGTGGCAGTGGTGAGGGGAATGCAGTCGGTGAGTTGGGGGGTGGGCAGGGTGAGAGTGCCCGTTTTGTCGAAGACAATGGTGTTGAGGGTATGGACGGATTCCAGGACATCGCCACCGCGAATCAGCAACCCCCGTTCCGCACCAATGCCAGACCCGACGAGGATAGCAGTGGGCGTGGCTAACCCCAAAGCACAGGGGCAGGCGACTACGAGGACTGCGATCGCCAGCTTCAGACTCAGCAACAAAGGGGAGTAGTGGGAAGGTGCCAGAGTGGGAGCGTGGGTCAGTACGTGATGGGACAGTGCGTGAGTTGAGAGGTGATGCAGATTGGTGGGGAGGTGGTGCAGGATGTGTGGCCATAGGTGAGTGCCGATGCCAAACCAAAACAGGAAGGTGAGGCTGGCGATCGCCATGACCAGATAGGCAAATTTCCCGGCCACCTGATCGGCAAGGCGTTGGATGGGGGCTTTGCGGGTTTGTGCCGCTTCCACCAGCGCGATGATTTGCGATAGGGTGGTGTTTTTGCCAATCCGGGTGGCGCGGATGGTAATTAGTCCCGATTGGTTCAGGGTTCCGGCAATCACGGCATCCCCGGCCTGTTTCAGCACGGGCACGGCTTCCCCCGTCACCAACGATTCATCCACAGTGGTTTGTCCCACTAGCAACTCGCCGTCCACCGGAATTTTTTCCCCTGGTAAAACTTGCAGCCATTCCCCCACCCGCACCCGTTCGGCAGGAATTTCAATCCCTTGTACCGGAATTCCTTGTACCGGAGTTGGGATTGGGGTGGTGGCGGTGGCATCAATTGTGGTGGCATCAATTGTGGTGTCGCCAGTGGTCAAGTTTTGGGTTGGGACTAGACGGGCGATGGTCGGTTGCAGAGTAACCAAGGCACGGAGGGCGGCACTGGCGCGGTTACGGGCACGGTGTTCCAACGTTTGGCCTAACAAGATGAAGCCGATCAACATCACGGGTTCATCAAAGAAACATTCCCAACCCAGTTGCGGAAATAGTAAGGCGACCAAACTGGCGGTGTAGGCACTAAAAATCCCTAACCCAATCAAGGTGTTCATGGTGGGGGCGTTGTTTTTTAGCCCGCGCCAGCCATCGACTAGCATGAATCGCCCTGGCCCTGCCATCGCTAGGGTGGCTAGACCCGCATGGAACCATATGTTGCTCAGTCCCGGTATGCTGAGACCAAACAGATCGCCGATGTGCCCTAAACCAGAGAGACAGAGCAGAAGACCCGCGATCGCCACTCGCCGCACCTGTGCGATCAATTCTTGCTGTTCTGCTGCTTCCCGTTTGGCTAAATCAGCACTGGGGTCAATGTCGGGATTGCGGGGTTGACTGGGGAATCCGGCTTGGGTCAGACTTCCGGCTAAGGCATCGGGGGAGGCGATCGCCCGTTCGTATTCCACCACCGCCACTTTGGTAACCAAGTTTACCGAAGCCGCCACCACACCCGGTTGTTGGGTCAGTCGTCGTTCTACCACCTGCACACATCCGGCACACCGCATCCCCTCCACATCCAAGGCCGTCATGGCCGTTGGCGATACCGTTGGCGAGGGGGCTGATGATGGGGCGGGCAACTGTTCGTGCACCACAGGTTTAATTATCATTATCTGACCAGGATTGCTTCCCACAGATTAACGGTTTTGGCCAGTAGTTGCCAAGCTCTTGACTGCTCAAGGCTAACTGCCGGGGCGTATGCCTTTGTATCTGGATACAAGTAAGTATCTGATGATACGTAACTGTTCATATACCCCCGTGGGCAAAGGGTTGCCTTGCACGTCCCGCACGCAGTGTTTAGGCGGACAGGCGGTTGGGAGTTGTGGCGATCGCACCCTCGTGGGTTAACAACCAGCGTTTCCGATCCAAGCCACCCGCGTAACCCGTCAAGTCCCCATTCGCCCCAATCACTCGATGACAGGGCACAATAATCGCCACCGGATTACAGCGATTGGCTAATCCCACTGCCCGCGCCGCTGTAGGTTGACCAATCCGCCGCGCCAACTCGCCATAGGAGATCGTCGTGCCATGGGGAATCGCTTGCAACGCTGTCCACACCCGCTGTTGAAATGCCGTTCCCTTTAACCGCAATGGCACTGTGAAGGCGATCGGCTCACCCGCAAAATAGGCCGCTAACTGCTGCTGCACTAACCCAAACGGTTCTGCGTGGTCGTTTCGCTGCCACTCCACTGCCACTGGGGGATCAACCTGATCAGCATTGGTATACAGTCCAATCAGCGATCGCCCGTCGGATACCAAGGTCAGCGATCCCATCGGTGAGGGGTAGAGGGTGTAGTAGGGCATGGGTGGATGGTGGATGGTGGATGGTGGATGGTGAATGGACGGGCGTGAGGGGTTTAGGGTTTGGATTGATTGATGGGACATGGATGGATGAGAACAGAGCCATATCGCAGTTTTCAGAATCATCAAGAACACTGAAAACCCACGAACAAGGGGCTTAAGCCCCTTGCCCATCCCTCGTAAATATGAAAAGGGCTATAAATATTGCCTGCAACCATCCACTATCCACCATCCACCATCCACCTACCATCCCCCTAAATCGCCTGAATCCACTCCAGCACACTGTACTCCGTCCAAATGCCATGTTGCCAATAGGGATCCGCTTCCACCAGTTGGCGGACAGTGGCTTCGTCGGGGGCATCGTAAATGGCGAACACTTTTGTTAGATCTTTGGTCGGGCCAATCGTGACCAGTACACCGTCGGCTTTTTGGGCAGCGAGACCGTCTAAATGGGCTTGACGATGGGGGGCGCGTTTTTCCAACACATCTTCACAGTAGCTGCCCCACATGACATATTTCGGCATAGAGAATGGCGCGGTTACTAGCGCGATCGCACAACAACAGTCTTCATCCTACTCTTTCATCCTGCCATTTCTGCCTGCATCTCGACTCGCGCAACAACCTGTGTTGTTTACGACTGTTGTTTACGAGTCAATTCAGCTCGCCAGTCCTCAGATGCAATCCGTCTCTCAGATTCAATACTTTTCAATACTTCACGTTTCAATACTTCACATTTCAATACTTCGGGTAGTTGTAGGGATCAATGCTGGTTCTGTGAAAAACACAATTCATTAGTTTTAACAATATGAGTCATTGGTAGAAGTCATAGATCACCCCTATATTCACCATAGATTAACCTTATAGTGTGGTTTGGTTAGACTATCGGGCAACGTGGGATCAAGAAAACTCGAAATCAAGTTATCTAACATACTTGCCAACTTGACCGTCCAGTCAGACACTTAGAAAGTGAGGGATCAAACGAAACGTACAGTCAGGGGGATTGTGTGAAACGAGTTTTAGCGATTATTCTCGGCGGTGGTGCTGGCACCCGTCTTTACCCGCTAACCAAGCGGCGTGCCAAGCCTGCCGTACCTCTGGCGGGGAAATATCGTTTGATTGATATCCCCGTCAGTAACTGTATTAATTCCGAAATTGACAAAATTTA
This sequence comes from uncultured bacterium, assembly GCA_964550475.1. Classification (GTDB taxonomy): domain Bacteria; phylum Cyanobacteriota; class Cyanobacteriia; order CAIUCS01; family CAIUCS01; genus CAIUCS01. Next base: position 5,191 of record CAZJZR010000054.1, on the reverse strand, counting down.
TGTTTTAACCCAGTTCAATTCCGCTTCCTTAAACCGTCACCTGTCCCGAACCTACAATTTCTCCGGGTTCTCTGATGGTTTCGTGGAAGTGTTAGCGGCTCAACAAACGCCCGAAAACCCCAACTGGTTCCAAGGCACAGCCGACGCAGTGCGGCAATACATCTGGCTTCTGCAAGACTGGGATGTGGATCAATACCTCATCCTTTCCGGTGACCACCTCTACCGGATGGACTTCCGCAGTTTTGTGGGACATCACCGCGAGACCAATGCTGACATCAGCCTTGCCGTTGTACCGATTGACGGTCGTCGAGCCTCCAGCTTTGGTCTGATGAAAATTGACAGCTCCGGGCGGATTTTAGACTTTAGCGAGAAACCCAAGGGCGATGACCTGCGGAAAATGCAAGTCGATACCACCGTCTTAGGGTTAACCCCAGAGCAAGCGAAGGAGATGCCCTACATTGCCTCCACCGGCATCTATATCTTTAATAAACAAGCTTTGATTGATTTATTAAATCGTTCGTTGGAGCAAACGGATTTTGGTAAGGAGATCATTCCAGCCTCCGCTAACACCCACAGACTCCAGGCTTACTTATTTAACGGCTACTGGGAAGACATCGGGACAATCGAGTCCTTCTACGATGCCAATCTGGCTCTGACTCGCCAACCCGATCCACCGTTCAGCTTCTATGACGAAAACGCTCCCATTTACACGCGCGGTCGTTCCTTGCCCCCCACTAAGTTGCTGGATTGCCAAGTGACGGAATCGATGATTGGTGAAGGCTGCTTGCTGAAAAAATGCCGTATCCATCACTCCGTACTGGGCATTCGCACCCGCGTGGAAGAAGGCTCCACCATTGAAGATTCTCTGTTGATGGGCGCAGACTTCTACCAAGATCTCGAAGATCGCCAGCAACTGGTTGGCAACGGCAAAGTGCCCGTGGGTATTGGTTCCAACACCCTGATCCGCCGTGCCATCATCGACAAGAATGCCCGGATTGGCAAAAACGTCTGCATCGTCAACAAAGATCGGGTCGATGAAGCCGATCGCGAAAGCCAAGGCTTTTATATCCGCAGCGGCATTGTTGTGGTGATGAAGGACGCGGTGATCCCAGACGATACAGTGATTTAATGGTGGTTTAACAATTCCTAAACCCATGAACAAGGGGCTTCAGCCCTTTGTGTCCCTCGCAAAACTGAAAAATGATCACGTACCCCCTAGTTGTCTCAACAACTAGGGGGTTTTTCTAGTAGGTTTTTTTTCTAGTTCTAATAATCGTAGGGGTTGGCGGGCTGCGGGATCTTCTTGATCGACTTGGCTTGGATGGTCAATTGGCGTTTGCCGTCGATCGTGTCTGTGAACATTTCCCCTTCCAGTTCTAGCCAGGTGTCGGGGGGATAGGTGGCGCGATCGCCGGTCAACTTCACGGGTAGCCCGACTGGATACACATCCGCCGCACAGCAGGTGATGATAAACCGGGCAATCATCAGATACTGCGGTGGCAATTCCTTGGGATGAATGACAAACCCTTGCACCTTCACCTTTTGCCCCGCGTAGGCATCTGGCTCTGGGTAGACATTCAAGGTTCTAATCCATTCAATCAAGCTGCGATTTTCTGGACGGCTGGCGGTGCGAAACGCCTGTGGTTGCACGCGAGTTAGTCCGGCCACATCGGCCACCCCGCGCTGAATGGCGATCTCACTGGCAAAGGCGCGGGGAGTAAATTGGAGGCCAATCACCGCCGTAATCAACAGCAGCCCACTACTCCATCCGGGTGGGAAAACGGTGAAATGCTGCACGTTGGCAGGGGTTTTACCTTGCAGCATCATCCATGCCTTTAAGCCAGCAATTGCCAGCAACCCCAGCCCACCCGCCACCACGAGGCCAATGTAGTTGGGGTGAATCAGTAAACTCAGCTTGCCCGTCAGCCAATATTTCAACAGCAGCACGCCCCAAGCCGCGATCGCCACCACATCCAGCCAGGGTGCAAGGGACAGCGATCGCGAACGGCGTTTACGAGTCATAGGGTCAGTGGAAACAGGAGCAACAGTGGAAACAATGAGATGAATAGCGTTGCTGAATAGCAGGATGAATTGGAACGAAGTTCCAATTCATCCAACTCCTAATTCATCGCTTGATTTAGCAACGCCAGATGACTTACTTCGGCTTAACCTGCGCCGGAATCCCTTGATTTTGCAATTCCTGCACGAGGGACTGGGCTTTGGATTCGTCCGTAAACGCGCCAAATTGAATTTTAGCCCCATCGTCGAAATTACGCACGTAGGCTTGGGGGTTAACTTTTTGGGCTGCGTCTAAGGTGCGATCGCTATTATAGTCAGTCACGACGTAATAAAGGTTGCCGCTGGGAGCCGCAGGTTGGGCTGCGACGGGGGCGGGTGCAGGAGCCGGGGGCGGTGGAGTCACCGTTTGGGGTGGGGGAGCGACAACCGCCGGAGGTCGAGCGGGACGGGCTGCACTGCTGGAGCCGCCAGAACTGCGAACCGGTGGGCGATAGGTGGGGATCGGCGGGTTGCTCGCTGGTCGCCGTCTAGGGGGTTGGGCAGTAGTCTGGCTGCTGGGGCGAGCGGTGGACTGCTGCGATCGCTGCGGCACGGGTGGAGCCGGAACCGCAGGCCGCACCGGGGCAACGGCTGGTGGTGGCACCACTGGCGCAGAGGCCGCCGGTAAATTGGCTTGGGGGGCGTTAGGCCGCGAGGCGAGGGAATTGCTCAAACTAGACAATAATCCGCTGTTGGTGGGCGCGGGTACACCGCCTGGATTCGCAGCCCCATTGGCAGCACTAGCAGCACTATTAGCCGCCGCTACGCCCCCCGGTACCGTCGGTAAGGCTGGCCCCATCATGGTTGTTCCTGTGCCCGGAACCCCTGCACCTGGGGTTGCCCCAACTCCGGGCTGACCCGGTTGGCGGTTGGCTGAATTGTTCAAGGTACTGAGGGTATTCAAATCCAGTTCTTTGAATTCCTGTGCCGCCAAATTGGGCGTGGTGGGGACGGGCGCGGGTTCAACCGATGCCGATGGCTCTGGCGTAACCACAGTTTCGCTGGGCTTGCTTTCGTGGGATGGCCACAAACTGCTGAGATAGTTCAACATATCGGGGTTGACAAACACATACCCCAACGCCGCCGTAGACAGGAGTAACAAGACAAAAGAACCCACGCCCAACGGGGTAAATAAACTGCTGACTAAACCGCGATCGCGACTCTCCTCTTCCTGATCGGCAGCACTCGGCTCATCCGCCAAACTTCGCAGCAGTTCTTCCGACGACTCTAAATAGTCGTCCGGCGGATCCATCTGTGCCAATTGGAATAGCTTGTCAGTTTGGGGATCGAGGGCTAATTCATCGGGAATTGGCGATCGCGGCTGGACTGAAGGCGATGCCGTGGTGGTTACGGGTTGCTCAGTCGCCGATTGATCCGGTGGCGCGTCCACAGGCTCCGCATCGGAACCCGGTTCGGTAATTGATGGGGTTGGTAGGGTTGATGGGCGATCGCCCAGCCCAATGCCGCCACCATTAACCCCATTGGTCTGCCCAACTGACCCCGATGGCTCCACACGTCTCGATGCTGGCGGTTGGGTTGCGGCAGGACTGGGCTGCACAGTGCTAGCAGCAGCACTAGCGGCAGTAGCCGCGATCGCAGGGGAACTGGTCACCGTGGGGGGAACACTGGGGGCAACTGGAGGGGATGCCGGAGCCGCTGGCGTGACCCGACTCGTGAGTGGGGTTGCCGTGGGGGGAGCAGAAACGGGAGCCGCAGGGGCGATCGCGGGTTCCGCTGGTTCAACTAGCGATTCATCCAGCGGATGCCGGGACACCGCCGTCATCCGGCTCAGGGTGGACGGCATCACCGGACGCGCTTTGGGGGTTTGGGTGGCGGTGGCCTCTAACACACTGCTGGGAATACCACTGCGATAGGTCACCGCAGACTGAGTGGGGTTAGCGGCTGGCCGTGCCGCCACAGTGCCCGTCTGCCCTTGATTTCCGTTGACCGACAGCAACTCTGGCGACTTAGCCACGGTTGCACCAGTCGGTTGGGTAAGGGGTCGATAGACCACATTACGGGGAGCATTGGTCTCCCGTCGCCGCCGCCGATACAACGCCAGTTCCTCTTCTAGCCGCACATCCAGAACATTCAACACCCCTTGCAACGCGGGGTTCAATGCTCCAGGCGGTGACCCATGGGGCTGCATCGGTTGAGCGGGTACGTCCTGTGCATGAGACCGCCTGATCATCCTAACTCTCCCTTAACTGGCAGTTGACAACTGACTCACCGGATCGGCAAGCAACATCGGTAAGCAACTAAATTAACCTAAATTAATCCTGTGCGGTAGATCTCAATGGGAGTAAATGATGGTTTGGTGTTGCTGAATAGCAGGATGAATTGAAACTTCGTTTCAATTCATCCAACTCTTAGCTCATCCCTAAATTCAGCAACGCCGATGGTTTTGAGGGAATCATATCCCGCTCACCGACTAACACCGACCCACTCAACCTGCTCCCAGACCTCACGGGATCAGCATCACTGGCCCAAATCGTTTCTTAACAACCTCTGAACGACTCACATCGTTCCTACACGCTGCAACCACGTATAACTAGATACTTATAGCTATAAATAGTTGTGAAACGCTAAATATGGTCGAACACACCCTAAATATAGCGTTAAATCTAACGACATCATCAATCAGGGATTCGCAAATGATTCGCAAATCAATCCAATCCCCAGCAGATCAGCGAATCTGCACCTTAAAATTTAGCTGCACACTAAAAACTATAGTCAAAAATCCTGGTCCTAATTAAATTTGTGTTGTCCACCGTAGGGGCGAAGCATTCCAGTAGTTAAGTTAGGAAATAACCGAAAAATCATGGCCGGAATGCTTCGCCCGTACAAGGTTATCGGTTCAAACACAAAATCATTGAGAATCAGCAAAAATCAAATAGCGTTTCTCATATTTATGAACAAAGGTTATGAACAAAGGTTGATGAATTAAAACTCACACTGAACAAAGGATTGAGGCATGTGGGCATAGTGTCAGCAGATGTGACACTATGCCAAACCCATCTTATTGAGTTCCGCGAAGCATTCCAGTAGTTAAGTTAGGAAATAACCGAAAAATCATGGCCGGAATGCTTCGCCCGTACAAGGTTATCGGTTCAAACACAAAATCATTGAGAAT
>CAZJZR010000053.1:0-11441 GCA_964550475.1 uncultured bacterium | reverse complement strand
CTCCTATGCCTATCGGTATTCCTAGCGTTCCGTACCGTCTTCCCGGTAGTCCCTATGAGCAGTGGATTAACATCTACGAGCGGCTATTCCGGGAGCGCATCATCTTCCTAGCCGAGGAAGTGGATGATGGCATCGCCAATGCGATCGTGGCCTATCTGCTGTACCTCGACTCCGACGACCAAACTAAGCCGATTTACCTGTACATCAACTCCCCCGGTGGCTCGGTGACCGCAGGCATGGCCATTTACGACACCATGCAGCACATCAAGTCGGAAGTGATCACGATTTGCGTCGGTTTAGCCGCATCTATGGGAGCCTTCCTGCTGGCCGCAGGCACCAAGGGCAAGCGGTTAGCCCTACCCCACTCGCGGATCATGATCCACCAACCCCTGGGTGGTACTGGACGGCGGCAAGCCACCGACATTGAGATCGAGGCCAAGGAAATCCTGCGGATTCGCCAGTTATTGAACGAAATGCTGGCCGAACGGACGGGGCAAACCTTGGAAAAGATCGAAAAAGACACCGATCGCGACTACTTCATGTCTGCCCAAGAAGCCAAGGATTATGGTCTGATTGATAAGGTGATTGAAACTCCGTAAACCTCCAAAACCCTTAAGCAACCGCAATAGCACAGAACATGAGCACAGGACTGGTTCCCAAACCGGGTGTGGATCTGTCAGATGAAGATCTGTCCCAGGTGGATTGGAGTGGCGCAAATCTGGTTGGGGCTAACCTCGCCGGAGTCACGGCACAGGCAGCTCGCCTCACCGGGGCAAAGCTGGATGGAGCTAATTTGGTCGGTAGCCAATGGTTGGGAGCCGACCTACGGGCTTCGTGGTTGGGGGCAAACTTGACCCAAGCGGATCTGAGTGAAGCCGATCTGCGGGGTGGGTTGCTGCACGGAGCCATCCTGCGCCAAACCCGTTTGGTTCGTGCCACTCTAGCGGGTGCCATCCTCAGCGGAGCCAACTTAGAAGCCGCCGACCTACAAGGGGCGGATCTGCGTGGAGCCAATTTGCGCGGGGCTAACTTAACGTCGGCTCTGCTGAAGGATGCCAATTTGCAATATGCCGATTTGCAAGGGGCGATCCTGGAAGGCAGCAATTTGGAGCAGGCAGATCTGCGCGGTGCTAATCTGAGCGGCTGTAACTTAAATGCTGCCCTACTGCTGTGTGCCGAGTTGGAAGGGGCGAATTTAGAAGGAGCCAATTTAATTGGCGCGTGTGTCACGGGGAGTTCTTTGGAACACTAAATCTGGATCAGTAGCGGGAAAAATCATATCCCCTACGTGTGACAACACAAATTTAGTTAGAACTAGCATATCCCCACCGCTATCCGTAAGAACACGGCATTGTGTCAGCAGATGTGAAGTCATGCCTCCAGGTATGACATACAGTTAGCCTCTTCTGGTTGAGTCCCGCGAGGTGTAGGGGCGGGTTTAGCCGAGAAACTCTCACTAACGACCACTAATGTTAGCTGTGATGGAGGTTGCCTATGCTGCCCATACGGCCACAACGCTCCGCTGGTTCATTGCCGCCGATCGCCCGCTGGCAGCAAGCTCAACCCTGCGCTCGTCGTTTGATCCGGGGAGTGCTGTCAGGGGGGTGGCTTTGGGTGGTCGGTTTTGCCTTGGTGGGGGCAGAGTGTGCGGTGGCTCTGGCGGATACACTGGCAGATACAACCGTGCGCCTCCCGATCGCATCCGCAGACCGGATTGCCCAAACGGTGCCACCCGCTGCCCCTACCGAACCCGATCGCCTGCTGGAACAAGGGATTCAACAATTTCGGACTGGGCAACCGTTAGCGGCGATCGCCAGCCTCAAACAAGCATTAAGCCAATTTCAAGCCACCCAGCAGCCCGCCAAAGTAGTACGGACATTGCGGAATTTGGGCAACGCTTACTACGTCATGGCCGACTATGGGCAGGCGATCGCCTACTACCAACAGAGCCTTGACCTTGCCCGCCAAACCCAAAACACCGAGGGACAGGCAGCGGCCTTGGGGAATTTGGGGGCGGTGGTCACGGATCAGGGGGATTTGCCCCAGGCAACGGCTTATCTGCAACAGGCGTTAACGCTATATCGCACCATTGCCGATCGGCTCGGCGAAGCGGAAACCCTGGGAAATTTGGCCAATATTGCCCTAGCCCAGGCCAATTATCGCCAGTCGATTCAGTTGCAGCAACAGGTGTTGGCGATTGCCCGTACCATCGGCAATCCGCAACTGGAAGCCAATACGCTGAATAATTTGGGGTCGAGCTATTACGGGTTGGGCGAGTATCCACAGGCGATCGCGCTGTTTCAACAAAATCTGCAACTGGTGCGACAGCAGGGCAATCGCCTGCATGAAGGATCGGTGCTGAACAATTTGGCCAACGCCTACTTTGCCCTCGGTGATTACCGCCAGGCGTTGGACTATCAGCAACAACGGTTGGCGATCGCCGAAGCAATTCGCGATCGCCTCGGTGCAGGGCAATCCTTAATCAACTTGGCCAAGATTTACATGGAATTGGGCAATCCGTCCCAAGCGGTTGAGTTGGCAGTTGCCAGCCTTGCCATTGCCCAAGCGATCAACAATCCCAGCCTGCAAGCGTCGATTTACACCACGTTGGGCAATCTATATCAGGTGGCCGGGGACTTCCCCCAGGCAATCCGCTATCAGCAGCAACGGTTGGCGATCGCCCGTCAAATGCAGGACATCGAGGGACAGGCGATCAGTTTGAACAATTTGGGCACCATTTACCGAGATATGGGCGATCGCCCCCAAGCCATGGCGATGTTTCAGCAAGTCCTCAGCCTCAGTCAGCAGCACCAGAATCGGACAATGGTCAGCACCGCCTTGCTGAATTTGGGTGTGTTGGCGGATGAACAGGGCAATGGTCAGCAGGCGATCGCCTACTACCAGCAAGCCCTGACCCTGGTGCAAGCACTGCAAGACCGTGCCACCGCAGGAATAGTCCTGAACGATTTGGGCAATACGCTGTTTAAGCTGAAGCGGTGGGCAGAGGCAGAGCAAACGCTGCGGCAAGGGGTGCAGATTTGGGAAGGGTTACGGGCGGGGTTGGTCAGTGCAAGCCGTGATCCCAGCAGCGAGGCCAGCAGTGATGCCAATCAGGTGTCCCTGTTTGAGCAACAGGGGCGCACCTATCGGTTATTGCAACGGGTGTTGGTCGCCCAGGGGAAACCGAACCAAGCGTTGGAAATTGCCGAACGGGGGCGGGCACGGGCATTTGTGGCCTTGTTGGCACGGCGATTGGGTGGGTCGTCTACGAGTTCGACTCGGCCAGTGGAGGGTGAGGTGGCGGCTCCGACGATCGCCGACCTGCAAGCGATCGCCCAAGCGCAAAATGCCACACTGGTGCAGTACACCATCACCCATGACGATGTGCAGGTGAACCGCCAGATCCAACCACGGGAAGCGGAACTGTTAATTTGGGTGATTACTCCCAATGGCCGGATTAGTTTTCGCACTGTTGATCTGCGACCGTTGTGGCAGACGGAACAAACGTCGTTGCAGCAGTTGGTGCAGGTGAGCCGTCAGGTGATTGGGGCGCGGGATGGCGGCGATTTTGCCTTTAATGCAGCGGCAGCGGCACGGTCTAGTCCGGCGGCGCAAACCACGATGGTTCCCAGTCTGCGCCGTCTACATCAGCTATTGATCGCGCCGATCGCCGATCTGCTGCCTCAACAACCAACGGATCAGGTGATTTTCATGCCGCAGCATTCGTTGTTTTTGGTGCCGTTTGCAGCCCTGCAAGATCAGGCCGGGGAGTATTTAATCCAACGCCACACCATTCGCACGTCACCATCGATTCAGGTGTTGGCGTTAACCCATGCACGACGGCAACGGTTACACGGGCAAGGGGCGTTGGTGGTCGGCGTACCACGTCAGGGGTTAGTGGTGGGCAATCCAGTCATGCCAACGTTGCCCGGTGAGCGGCAACCGTTACCGCCTTTGCCAGGAGCGGAAGCCGAAGCAGTGGCGATCGCCCCATTGCTGCAAACCCAAGCACTAGTGGGGATGCAGGCGAGTAAGGCAGCGGTACTACAACAAATTTCCCAGGTGCGGCTGATCCATTTAGCCACCCATGGGATTTTGGATGATCTGCACCCGTTAGCCAGTGCGATCGCCTTGGCTCCCAGCGAGGGAAAGGGCGGCGATCGCGGATTGCTGACGGCGAGCGAAATTCTCGATTTGCAGTTAAATGCCGAGTTGGTGGTGCTGAGTGCCTGCAACACAGGCCGGGGACGGATTACGGGGGATGGGGTAATTGGGCTGTCCCGCTCATTTTTTGCAGCGGGGGTACCCAGTGTGTTAGCGTCACTGTGGTCAGTGCCGGATGCACCCACAGCCTTGCTGATGACCGAGTTTTATCGCCAACTCAGCCGCCATCCCGATAAAGCGCAAGCCTTACGACAGGCGATGTTGACAACGCTCAAACAACATCCTGATCCCGTGGATTGGGCCGGTTTCACCCTGATTGGGGAATCGTAAGGGATGGGTAGATAATGTACGTAGTAGGGCGAACTGCCGTTCGCCCCTACCGTGTGATTGCGGATTTTATTTTCCCGCTCGTCCCCAATCCCTAACGACACTACCCCCAAGACCGCCAAAGTCTACATCCCGTCCTCTTTCACCCTTCACCCTTTCCCCTTTCCCCTTTACCCTTTCACCCTTCCCCCTTCCCCGTGAGCCGACTCAACGCCCTGCGATCGTCCTTAATTGGCTTGCCCATCCTCTCCCTTTGTCTGGTCTTAATTTTAGGGAGCCTCCAGCTCGCCATCAGCCTGCTGCTGTCTTCCATCCTCTGCACCTTAGGCATTGCCCTCGTTTTTTGGTGGTTCGTCGCCTGGGCGATCGGCAAAATCATCATCGCCATTTACCAAACCCTCACCCGTGGCTGGCGTAACCGCGATCGCCCCACCCCCACCATCCACGACCTCACCCCCCAACAACAGGCGATGATCAATTATGTTCAGACGGTTTTAAGCCGCACAGGGGGCGATCGCGCCGCCAATTCCCAGGCCATGACCACCCAACAAATCAACACTGCCCTGCAACAGGCCGGTTGGTCATTCGAGGAAATTGAAGCCGCCTACGCTTGGATTGCTCAACAAGCTCCATCCGCCGATCCGTCTGATTAACCTGGGATAGGATAGTCCCGTTCACCCCCTCTGATGTTTTCGCATGGCTGCTCATGGCTTCTAGTCTGGCTTCTTGGCAACGATGGTGGATCTACCAAGCAGAGCGGTTTCCCGTCGTTAAGCATGGTTTATTAATTGCCGTTTTCAGTCTGTCTACCGTTGGCTACTCCAGCCTATTGCGGGGATCAGGCCAATGGCCAACCGTTGCCAGCAGCGGCGTGGCCTTCATCAGCCTATTTTGCTGCTTTCTGCAAATGCGGATTGCCGATGAATTCAAGGACATTGAAGCCGATCGCCGCTACCGTCCTTACCGTCCAGTGCCACGGGGATTGGTCAGCCTGCGAGAGTTGGGATGGCTGGGGGTGGGGACGGCACTGCTGCAATTGGGCGCAGCGGTGTGGTTACAGCCGCAACTGGTGCCATGGTTAGGGGTGATCTGGCTGTATTTTGGGCTGATGGGACAGGAGTTTTTTGTCGCTGCTTGGTTACGGCGGCATTTGCTGGCCTATATGTTGAGTCATCTGGTCTATTTACCCCTGATCACCCTCTACGCCACCGCCTGCGATTGGTTAGTCATGGGGCACGCCTTCCCCGTCCGGTTGGGGTGGTTTTTAGCCGCTAGTTTTTGTAATGGCGCGGTGATTGAATTGGGGCGCAAAATCCGTGCACCGGAAGATGAGGAGGTGGGGGTGGAAACCTACACCGCATTTTGGGGACGACGATCGGCTGTTGTCACATGGGGCGTGGCGATGACGATGGGGGGAGGATTGGCGATGGTGGCCGCAGCCCAAGTGCAGGCAGGGGCGATGGTGGGGGCGATCTCGGTTCTCCTGTGGTGCGTGGCAATGACAATAGGGTGGCAATTTCTGCGCCGACCCACCCGTGCTGCGGCCAAACGGATTGACCAGTTATCCGGTCTGTGGACGCTGGGGATTTACCTGAGCCTGGGGATTTTACCCTGGCAGGTGTTCATCTAAGCGAGGGGACTGGCAATTGTAGACCCAAAGCGGCTTCTCTTTGCGTAACCGCGTCTAGAGGTACCCAGTCCGCCTGCGCGGACTCTAGAAGATAATAATCTACCCACACCGCTACCTCTACGGGCACGGCATTGCCGTTTCCCTAGGGCTATCACGGGTATTTGATTTTTCCGCAAGTCCCTAACCCAGCATCTCCCGCAGGCGAATCACCAAATTCTTCAGGCGGATCGGTTTATGCAGTACCACCGTTGCCCCTGCTGCCACCGCTGCCTGCTCCAATCCCTGCTCCTGTGCAGCAATCCCCACCAACGGTAGATTGTGCCAATCGGGAACAGCCCGTATCTGTTGGATTTGCTCCCGGCACCATTGCTCAGACTCCGCCTCACTGACCTCACTGACGGCCACTGTCGCCACCGTTGGGTCAAGATTCAGCAGAATCAGCGTTGGTGGTGATGGCATCTGTGGCTGCATGGCTGCCGCATCGGTTACCGTTGCAGCCACAACGACTTGAAACCCATTACTCCGCAGGTAATTCGTCCAGGTTTCCCGATGGCTGGCTGTCGCCCCCACCAGCAACAACAGCGGGGATGCGATCAGATCTGGCGGCGCGATCGCCCCTTTGTCTGAGGACAAGGAGGTGCCAGCGGTTGGACTCGGCAGAACCCTTGACCCTGAGGGAGGCTGGTGAGACCCTACAGAGGCAGGCAACGATGCTGTCGAGGCGGCATGATGCACGGCAGACGGATCAACTGCCGTGGGCACTGAACTGTGCAGCGAACTCAGCGATCCACTGTTGGGCGGCACTCGCCAGGGGATTGTAATTTGGAAACAACTACCCTGCCCCAGTTGGCTGGAGACGCTGACTGTGCCGCCATGCATCTCCACAATCTGTTTCACCAACATCAGTCCCAACCCTGTGCCTTCATACCGCCGCGACAAGCCGCCATCCAATTGCACAAACGGTTGAAATAACCGATCAATATCCGCTGGGGCAATGCCAATGCCCGTATCTTCCACTTGCAGAATCAATTGCTGCATCGCTTGGTTAGAAGCTTGCCCAGACTCTAATCGCTGATCAGCAACGGTATCTGTGGCCACAGCAGTGGTGCGTAAGGTCACCCGTCCGCCATCGGGGGTAAATTTCACCGCATTGTTGAGCAAATTCACCAAAACTTGCTCCATCCGTCGCTGATCCAGCATCACCTCTCCCATTGCCAATGGTTGGTAATCAAGCTGAATCCGTTTGCGATCGGCCTGCGCCTTGACCGCATTAAGACTGGTTTCGCACAAAGTCGTGACGCTCACGGCTGAACACTCTAACTCTAGGGTGCCCGTGGTAATTTGGGTCAGGTCTAAAATATCGTTAATGATTTCCAGTAGGTGACTGCCGCTTTTGTAAATCATGCTGAGGTAGTAGTGCTGCGATCGCGTCAACTCACCATAACTGCCATCCTGTAACGCTTCCGACAAACCCAGAATTGAATTCAGCGGGGTACGCAGTTCATGACTCATGTTGGTCAGAAACTCATCCTTCATCCGCGTCGCCTGAACCAGCTCCAGATTGGTGGTCGCCAACGTCTCATTCATCTGCCGCAACTGGGTTTCCGCTTGCTTCAGTGCCGTAATATCCCGCGCCACCGCCAGCACCGACATAATTTGATCCGCATGATTCCGTTCTGGCACGATGCGGGTTTGGTAATACAATGCCCCATCCGCCACAGGCCAACTAAATTCCCAAATTTGTTCCTGCCCCGTGGCTAACACCTGCTGAATCACTGCTTGCCACTGGCGGAGTTGCTCTGGTGGCAGTCCTGATTCCTGAATGGATTTGCCTAACAAATCCGCATTGGTGATGCCTTGCTGTTGGGCGGTGGGATTGATGTAGATGTAGCGCAACTGGGTATCGAACCGCCAGATTAGATCCGGGGAATGTTCCACCAAGGTGCGAAATTCCTGTTCCCGTTGCCGCAGATGCACTTGCGCCACTTCCAGTTCTTCCGTCCGTTGCTGTACCCGTACTTCTAACTGACGGTTGAGAGCTTCAATGTCACACTGAGCCTGTTTACGTTCGGTAATGTCCATGACAATACCGCCCATTTGCTGGGGTGCGCCAAATTCATCATAAATGGCACGCCCTTTCTCCATAATCCACCGCACCGTTTGATCGTCATCAATAATTCGGTAGTCAATTTCGTAGTCAGTATGGGTGCTGATGGCGGTCTGGATGGCGGTTTCCACACGGGGTAAATCGTCTGGATGCAGCAGATTGCGCCAGGTTTCGACCGTGGGGTCGGGGTCGATGGCAGACAGGTTAAACAGTCGTAGATGGTGCTCGTTCCAATACAACGCATCGTTAGCTAAGTCCCATTCCCAGGAACCGACCTGTGCCAAGTCGATCGCTAACCGACTGCGGTTCGCACTTTGGTAAAGGGCTTCTTGGATGTGTTTCAGGTGGGTAATGTCGATCGCCACGCACACCACCTGCCAGCGATCGCCCATGGTGGGGGATGGTGCGGTTGCCTCAACCTGTGGCGACCCCATCCGGACAGCCGTCAGGTGATTACTAATCCACCGCACCGACCCATCCTGATGCTGAAACCGATATTCCAGATGGAAACTGAGTCGTGGTAATGCACTGCTAAGAATTCTGCGTTGCGCCGCATCCCAAATAATCTGTCGATCTGGGGGAAACATGCCACTATACCAACCCCCTGCCATCATGTCTGCCGGGGAGTAGCCAAAAATCGCCACACAACCGTCGGAGATATAGGTGCAGCGTTGACTTAAATCGGGGTTGAGTTCAAATTGGGCGATCGCGGCATTGGCATGGGACAGCAGGGCTGACGATGGCAGCACGTCTGCGGCGGCAGTCATCCCAGCCGCCGTTGCGATCGCAGTGTTGGTAGCTGGCGGCACCGGACGAATCACAACCAAAACGGTGGTGGGGAGGCGGTCAGTCCGGTTGGTCGCACTGGAGGGGCTGGGATGGTCAAAATGCCCCGACCAATGCAAGGTTAGCGTGACCGGGTTGGCCGTAGCCGTGGGCAACCAGTCATACTGCTCCATGGAGGGAGCCGTGTGCCAAGACGCATTGATATGGCAGGTGTTGGCAGGTAACGCCGCCAATTCATCCAAGGCGCGTTGCACCGGGTGATGAGTCGGATCTAGGGGTTGTCCATGCTGTGATAGGGGCAACACACTGACCAGCGATCGCCCCAGCAACTCAGTCCGCGACTGCCCCAACAATTGTTCCAACTGGTGGTTACAGTCTTGGATTAACCCTTCGCCATTCAACCATGCGATCGCGCCATCCACTTGCTCTAGCAAAAAACGGACCTGACAAACAGGCAGGGAATGTCTGGTGGATAGTGACCCATCACCCATGGCGGTTGCAACCAAATTTCATGCGAACAGCAGATAATCTCAAGCTTCTAAAGACTGCTTCTAAAAACTGCTTCTAAAGACTATAGATAATCTATACCGTGTCAGGGATTTGTTCGTAGTCCTAGCTTCGGCCAGCCAACTGGAGTTGAACCTACAAACTGGAATGACAAACTAAAAAATGACAAACTAAAATCTGTTGGCTGACACAGTATAGAACTATAAATGCAGGCAATTAAATGGAGACAATCTGAAAATCTAGACAATCTGAATCGAAACGGAACCGTTCACATCCCACCGTGAGAAAAGGGTTGCGGGCGTAGCCCGCTGGTTCCTCCCCCAAGGGGGAGTATCGAAACCGTAGCAACTCTCCCGAAAACACTGCCATCTCCGAGGTCTATGGGGCGTTGCTGAATTTAGGGATGAGCTAATAGCAGGATGAATTGAAACGAAGTTTCAATTCATCCTGCTATTCAGCAACACTGTCTATGGTCTATTATTGACTGCTATCCTCACCACGCGGGGCTTAATGTGAACATTTGTAACAGACTCACGACACCCCAGGATGCATGGATTGCCACACTTAGCCCAGTGATCGTTTCAGCGATCGTTGCCTGTTAAGATTCGTTACATGTCAAGATATTGGCGTGTCACAGATGATTTTCCTATGGCTGACCTGACCCAAGTATTCGCGATCGCCCAGCAGTTCATCCCCCAACAGCACCCCCACGCCAAGATCTTAGACATCAAACCCTTTGGCAGTGGCAATATTAACGATACATTTTTAGTCAGTTGGGTCGATCAAGCCACCGCCACGCCCACACCGGATGGCACAACTGCCACCCCATCCCAGTTTGTTCTCCAACGAATTAATACCCAAGTGTTTCGCCAACCGCAGTTGGTCATGCAGAACATTCGGGTATTTACGGAACATGGCCGCGATCGCCTCCCCAACCTGCACCAACGCCTCACCCCCACAGGTGCAACCCCTCGCCGCTGGGAAATTCCCCACGTCCTCCCCAGCAATGCTGGACACGACCACTGGGTTGCCGAAGATGGTTCTTTTTGGCGATCGCTGAGCCTGATTGACCAAACCCAATCCTTCGACATCCTCCAAAGTGCCAGCCACGCCCAAGAAGTTGGTTACGCCTTGGGGATGTTCCACAGTCTGATTAGTGACCTGCCGCCACACCAACTCAGCGACACCCTGGAAGGGTTCCACATCACCCCAGCCTATTTGCAACAGTACGAAGCCGTCGCCCAAACCAGCACCGTCGCCCAAACCCCAGAGGTGAAGTATGGGATGCAGTTTATCCGCGATCGCGCCGCCTTTGTCCCAGTGCTGGAAACGGCGAAAGCGCAAGGTAAATTACCCCTGCGGTTAATGCACGGCGACCCCAAGGTGAACAATATTCTGTTCGATACCGTGACCCAACACGCCGTCAGTGTAATTGATTTGGACACCGTGAAACCAGGTCTGGTGCATTACGACATTGGCGATTGTTTGCGATCGGGCTGCAATCCGCTGGGGGAGGAAACCCAAGACTGGCAAGCTGTGCAATTTGACAGCGATCGCTGCCAGCAGCTTTTGCGCGGCTACTTAACCGTTGCCCACACCTTCCTCACCCCCAACGACTACGCCTACTTATACGATGCCATCCGCCTGATCACCTTTGAACTGGGGTTACGCTTCTTCACCGACCACCTGGCCGGAAACGTCTACTTCAAAGTCAACCACCCAGAACACAACCTCGCCCGCGCCCTCGTGCAATTCCAACTCACCGCCAGCATCGAAACCCAAGAACCCACTCTTCGCACCCTGATCCAAGACCTCACCCCCACCCCCTAACCTCAGTAGATCGAAAAGGAGGGCTGATGAATGGCAGGATGAATTGAAACTTCGTTTCAATTCATCCAACTCTTAGGTCATCCCTAAATT
>CAZJZR010000052.1:0-11454 GCA_964550475.1 uncultured bacterium | reverse complement strand
AATTGCCCGGAACAAATTCACCATCTCCAAGAAAATTTAGAGGCATTCTCAAAAGTGGTTATTTGTTATGCCCAAACCGCTGCAAAAATCCCGCTTGATTGGTTAATTCCATTAGGCAAAACTGTGAATTCCAATAAACTACTTATTTTTAAGATGTCTAACGGTGGTAGAAACGCCGCAGATTTTGGCATCTGTTTTTTTGCTGGTATCTTAATGGAGAGATCGCCGAAAGAAACTCATTTTGTCATCCTTTCAAATGATACTGACTTGGATCACGTTGTCAACTTACTCAAAAGTCAAGACCGTTCTGCTGAAAGGATTGGGACGAAAAAAGAAGAGAAAAAACCACCTGCTGTCACCCCGGAACGGGAGCTTTCAACTTTAATTGCATCGGTTAAGCTTTACTGTATGCATTTGGTTTCTTATAGTAAAAATAGACCAGCTAAAAAAGAGACATTATTGAACAGTATTAGAACTAAATTCAAAGATTCACCTCAGATAGCAGAAGAGGTTTTTCAGTTTTTAACTGACCAAGATATTGTGAGCATTTTAGATACAAAAGTTGCTTATAATGATCAGAAAATAAATGAACTTGCCAATCAACCATGATGGGTAAGCTGTTGTGCATCTAGATTGAATGATCTCGGCTCTGAAGTTCTTAAAGAAAGGGAATCTGCTTGACAATTTAAATGAGCATCCGCTTATTAACTACATCTTAAACATGATAGAGATTGTTGCCACCCCCATCCACCCAATTGAGTTGGCTTCCGGTAGTGTTATTAGGATCCTTACAAATTTAAGTTGCACTACCCAAATCTTGGAAGCCTTGAAGAAAGGCAACCTGACTCAGAAGTTACTCAAGTTATTTTTGTAAGGATCCTTAGAGGGTGTTTGAAAAGTGTCTGGCGGTTAAAACCGCGACTAGGTGAACAAAGTCCGCCTACGCGGACTGAAGAAAATCAAGGGTTTCCATAACCTGCGTAGGCAGGTTTTGTCCGTATAGCCGCGACTTGAGTCGCCAGGGATACATCCAATAGGACTTTTTAAACACCCTCTTAGTGCAATCTGGATGCGAGATGTTGCTTGGCATGGCTAATGAATGCTGCCTCACTATGCAAAATCCTCAGGCAGGGGTTGCACGCCGCCAGGGAGATGCGCGGACTTGTTGCCGATAGACGCAGTTACTCAAAGAGAGGCCGCTTTGCGTCTACAACCGCCAATCCCCCGGCCAATAGATGCGCCCCCTACAACATTTCACGCTGGCGGGTTTTGAGGATCTGTAAATTCCGAGAATTGGGCAAGACCTGCTCCCACATCCGCAGCCATTGGTTCGTCAAATCATCATCATGCTTCGCCATCGCCAGTTGCACATATGTCCCACAGTACATATCAAATTCACTACGATGGAACCGTTCTTGGGCACTGAACTGTTGCAGGATTTCCTCCGCCTTTTGCAAGTTTTCCGTTTGGATATAACGAGTTGCCATCGCCAGAGCGGCAAACAAATAGGACGGATGTTCGGCATAGACTTGCTCGATCAGGGCTTGACCTTCTTGCTCCTGCCCTGTCAGCTTCAAATTCACCCCCAAGTTGTAGCGAATATCAGGTGCCTCCGGTTCCAAATCCAGAGCTGTTTTGAGCAGTTGCCGGGCTTGTTGATACTTTTGGGAGCGATTCGCAACGCTCGCCCGCGCCATCAACGATTCCACTTTGGGTGAATGGTCATGGGACGGCTCATCATAAATTTCATAGCTCTTGATTTGCAATTGCTGTAATTGGCCTTGCACCCACATTTCCACTAAACCATTCCCCAACAGACCAGCCCCTTTCAGCAGTTGTGCCAGTTCCATCCGCATGGCATCACTGCCGAACTGGCTGATCACAAACTGTGGCAGTAGTTGTTGAATGTCTGGATTCGTGGTTCCCTTGGCAATCATCAAGATCAAGTGGCGGCATGACTCGTCCCCCCGCTCCCACAGGATCGGCAACAGGCTTACTAATTCGGGATGGGTCGTGAAGAGCTGATTGATCAGTTGCTTATCTACCTTGAATCCATCTGTGCTGTCGATGGATTTTGTCGTCTCGAGCGATCGCGTCAACAGTTGCTTGAAGTCGTCAAATAATTTGCGATTCGTCCAATCTGCAAAGGTGAATGGCCATGCCCCCTGCCGATCACCAATCGGCAAATAGCTGTCCCGCAAGTTTTCCACCGCTAACCTGAAGTCGGGTTCCCCTTGCAACGCCTGCTCCCACAGCGATCGCGCTTGGTTCAGGTCGCCCAGACGGGCGATCGCCACGGCTGCAAAATGGTGTAGGGCTGGCTGGATCTCCACCTCGGTTTGCTCCGCCAACGTTTTCGCCTGTTGATAAACATCCCAAACAGCCTGATCATCCCCAAGGTAGGTGTAGGTTTCCGCCTGTTTCAAGGCTAAATCGACGGTTGTGGGAGCGATCGCCTTTAGTTGGGGCAGATTGGCTTTAGCGGCATCGATCCGCCCTGACAAGTATTGATAGCGAATCCGATTTGCCAGCGCGTGGATATTGTCGGCATCTTTCTGGAGCACCGTTTCACAGGTGGCGATCGCGGCATCCACCTGACCCGTCATAAACTGCACCGTACTCAAGTTATTCCAACCGGGCACAAAGTCAGGGGCAAACTGCACCAACTCGGTCACAGTTTGCATAGCCTCATCGGCATAGCCAGAGCCGAGCAACAGTTGAGCCTGCTCATTCAGATAGCCAATTTGTAAAGCCGTTTCCTCCGGTAAGCCATGTTTCTGGCGAAACTCCTCTAAGAACTGCTCCAGCTTGTTGATGATCCCACGTTCCTTCGCTTCCAGCAGAGAGGGATGATCCGGCCAACGGTTTTGGGCTTCGCGCAAGAGTTGCAAGGCGGCAAATGGGTGTCCTGCTAGGAGAGCCGCACCAAAACAGGAGAACGCATCATCTGCATTATTCGGTTTAAGCCGATACAGCCTCTCCTGCATTCGGAAGTAGGGGTAGTACAGCTTTTGTTGATAATAGACTTCCGATAACGCCCGCAACACCTCGATCTGATCCGGGGACTGGCGATTGATCGGTTCCAAAATTGCGCGGGCTGGCTGCAATTCCCCCCGCCGGATCATCGCTTCCGCCTTTTTCAACGTGGTGGCCATTGGCTGAGTCCCAAATCCACCGCCTACTGCTACCCATTTGCCGCTTTGCTTCTTCTTACCCATGGTGTGCCGCCTAACTCGCGCTACAGTCGTCTACTGTCAATCGTTTAGTTTCAGTCGTGTACCTTCACTTCTATCAGCAATGTGTCTAATTTCTGGCATCCTTCGCAAAATTCTCAAGGTTTCTGATGCTGATGGCGGTTGAGCCTGGGGAACTGCTGGACAGCCGCACTGAGTTACAAACACCGCGAGTTGTTCAACTTGCCGAACTAGGGGCTTAAGCCCCTGGCCTGTGCGTGGTTGATTTCGGATTGCTCTATCAGACGGGCTGTATACAGGACTTAACCGGAGGACTGAGGTGATTTTGTTACCATAAATACAGGGGAGCAAGGGGAGCAGCGGACTGGGTAAACCAGCGTTCCATCTATTGGTCACCACGAATTGGTAACCACAAATGGGTCACCATCAATTGGTAACCATCAATTGACAACGATTAATTGACAATGATTCATTGACAATCATCAGCACACCTGTTCTCACGTACCCATGCCCGCGTCCACCCATACAATCCTCAAGCATTAATCTTCCAGCATGTGGATGGTTTGTTTATGACTACGGCACCTACAATCCAATTTTTCTCAGGAGTCAATGAAAACCTGAGTGATGTCAGTTTACGCCGCAATCGCTCCACAGGTGCGAAGTCGGTGTTAATGACGTTTGAGCAATTAAATGCAGTGGAAAAGTTGAACAGTTTTACTCGGTCTTCATCAAACACAATTCGGTTAGTGGATGAGGAAGGGGAAATCGCGGTGACTCCGAACTCGGTACGCCTGATTTATGGTGGTGAAGAAGGGCATGATTTGAAAGGGGTCGAATGTCAGTTTGAGATCGACCAAGAGACGCATTGGGAACGGTTTTTGCGGTTTATGAATCGCTATGCTGAGGCCAATGAGATGGAGTATGGCGATCAACGCTAATTGTTAATCGGGAATCGGGAATCGGGAATAGGGAATCGATAACTGCTGAAGGCCAGTCCGTTATCCATCTCTGTTATCCATCTTTAATTGGCTCAGCCGTTGGTGCTCCTAAGCCGAGACTGAGACGAATTCCGCGATCGCCTCTTGCCGTTCAGGGGTTAATCCAGTTCAGGCTGACTATCTGACTAGATTGGTCAATCTATATTGGTCAGTATTTTGATCAATAATGGGTGAACTGAACTGATGAAACCGCGTGGTGAGATGAGGGCATGAAAGTTTTAGTCACAGGGGCGACGGGGTTTATTGGTAGTCGGTTAGTCGAACGCTTAAGCCGCGATGGTCATGCCGTGCTTGTCCTCAGTCGCAATCCCGACCGAGCGCGACGGATGTTTCCCAGTCTGGCGTTTCCGCAGGTGGAAGTGGCGGCTTACACGCCCACGGTGGCCGGGAATTGGCAAGAGGCGATCGCGGGTTGTGATGGGGTGGTGAATTTGGCAGGAGAGCCGATCGCCGCTGGTCGATGGACGGAGACCGTTAAGCAGGAACTCCGCAACAGTCGTGAGTTGGGCACCCGGATGATCGTGGAGGGGATCAACCATGCCAACCCCAAACCCGCCGTATTCGTCAACGCTTCTGCCATTGGCTATTACGGCACCAGCGAGACAGGGAGTTTTGACGAAACCAGTGCCCCTGGCGCGGATTTTTTGGCTGACATTTGCCAAGCATGGGAGGCCGAAGCCGCCAAGGTGGACACCCGTTTGGTGATTCTGCGGTTTGGCATTGCCTTGGAAGCCAGCGGTGGCGCGTTGGCGCGGATGTTGCTGCCGTTTCAGTTGTTTGGCGGCGGACCGCTGGGGACGGGGCAGCAATGGGTTTCCTGGATTCATTTGGATGATTTAGTGAGTCTGATCATCCGTGCCCTGACCGATAACAGCATGAGTGGCACATTCAACGCCACTGCCCCTAATCCGGTGCGGATGAATGAGTTTTGCCGAACCTTGGGACAGGTGATGAACCGCCCCTCGTGGTTGCCTGTGCCTGCGGTAGCGTTGGAGGTGTTACTGGGTGAGGGGGCATCGGTGGTGTTAGAGGGACAACAGGTGTTGCCCAAGCGGACGTTGGCGGCTGGGTTTGAGTATCAATACCCGACCCTCAAACAAGCTCTGACCCAAATCGTCAAGTAACGCAAATCCGGCATCTGTCTCAAAGGGGGTTTTAAACCACTTTCTCAGTCACAGATTGTAACTACTCAGGTAGATCAACGCTGGATTCTTTGTTCCACAAGGGTTGGGATACCCAACCCCTACACGGACATTGGGTACTGGGTCTGTTTGTAGGGGCGCGGTTCCCGCGTCCTTAATAGGTATCTGGGCAGTTACCACAGATTAAAAAAACAGGTTGATTTTGCTGGCTTGCCGGGGATAGTGGGGGATGGTAGTAGTAACGTTTTGCTGATCGCTGACTATCTCCCATGTGCCTTGGTATCCCTGGTCAAATTACAGAAATTGTGGATGTTGTGAACCAACTGGCGATCGTCAATGTCAGTGGTGTGAAACGGCAAGTTAACATTGCCTGCATTGTTGATCAGGAACATCCGGTGGAGTCCTGTGTGGGCGATTGGGTGTTGGTGCATGTGGGGTTCGCCATGAACCGGATTGCCGCCGATGAGGCAGCGGAAACCCTGCGGTTATTGGACGAGTTGGCCTTGCTGCAAGCGGAAATGGATCAACTGGCCGTGTAGTCTGGGAGCCGCAGCGTGAATACTTTGAAATATGTGAATGAGTTTCGGGATCCCCAGAAAGCCCAGGCGTTGCTCCGGGAAATTACCAAGCTGGGTGATCACCTGATCCCGCAAATCCAGGCTCGCACAGGCCGCCCGATCAAAATCATGGAAGTCTGCGGTGGGCATACCCATGCGATTTTTAAGTATGGGTTAGAAAGTTTACTGCCGGAGGGGATTGAGTTAGTCCATGGCCCCGGTTGTCCGGTCTGCATTATGCCGAAGGGGCGAGTGGATGACGCGATCGCCCTCGCCGCCCACCCCAACGTCATCCTCACCACCTTTGGGGACGTGATGCGGGTGCCGGGATCGAAAACCAGTCTGTTACAGGCCAAAGCCAGTGGGGCAGACATTCGCATGGTTTACTCGCCCCTGGATGCGCTGCAACTGGCTAAAGCCAACCCCGATCGCGAAATCGTCTTCTTTGGGATTGGCTTTGAAACCACCGCCCCCAGTACGGCCTTAACAATTCTGCAAGCCGCACGGGAGGGCATCGCCAACTTCAGCCTGTTTTGTAACCATGTGCTGGTGGTGCCTGCCCTAGAAGCCTTACTGAACAACCCTGATTTGCAGTTGGATGGCTTCATTGGGCCAGGGCACGTCAGCATGGTGATTGGGGCTGAACCCTACACGGTGATTAGCGATCGCTACCACAAACCGCTGGTCATTTCTGGATTTGAACCCTTGGACATTCTGCAAGCCATTTGGATGGTGTTGCAACAGTTGGCCGAGGGACGACACGAGGTGGAAAATCAATACACACGTCTAGTGCAAACGGGCGGCAATTCGGTCGCCTTGGGGGCGATGCATCAGGTCTATGCGGTGCGCGATCGGTTTGAGTGGCGCGGCTTGGGCGACATCCCCGACTCCGGCCTGGAAATTCGCCCAGAATTCGCCCAGTTTGATGCCGAAGTCCGGTTTGCCTTACCACATCAACAGGTGGCCGATCACCGGGCTTGTCAATGCGGCGAAATTCTCAAAGGCGTACTGAAACCATGGGAATGTAAGGTGTTTGGCACCGCTTGTACGCCAGAAAGCCCCATCGGAGCCTGCATGGTGTCGTCCGAAGGGGCTTGTGCCGCTTACTACAAATATGGTCGGTTAGCCCAACAGCAGCCGGTTGAGAACACCGTGGCCACTGGCTCTCGGTCAATGGCGACAGTCGCAACCGCTACAACCTAACTTTCCCTCCAACCTCTCTCTCCAGCAGCTCTATAGTGATCCGGAGAGAGCCGATGTGGGGGAGAAACGGAGTCTCTGTAGCAGGATTACTTCCGACATAACTGTGACAATGGTTGCTGCCCCACTTCTGACAAACCGACGGATTCCAGCAGGTTCCGCCAGACGGTTTCATTGGGGTTGGTGCATTGCAACTGGGACACCATGCTTAAGGCATCATACCAAATGCCATTACGAGCAGAGGCGATCGCGCGATCGCGCAACCCGCCCTTGCTCAACTGTTCCCGAACTTGCGATTCTGGTTGCACACGCCGAATCCAACCATCCACTACCAAATCGCTTTCCCGGTTCGTCGGGTTACAAACCACCGCTACCGACCAACGATAGGTTTGCCCCACCGTCAAGGGCGACACCTTGTTATCGGGGGTTAATTTTAAATTTGTAATGCCACCTGTTTCTGAAACAGGCAACATCGCTTTATAAATCAATTTACGGTTGAGTAATTCCTCGTCCACATCGTAAAGCGTGAATTCAACCATCCGTGCAGACACTTTTGGCATAAACCAGAAAAATTGTGGGTATGCCTCTGTGGTTAGTCCTAAATTGGTTTGTGGCACCAATGCCGTCAGGGGAATGGCACTATCCTTAAGACAACTTTCTCCCCGTGTGCCACCGCCGACGCGCCGCCCAGGGAATGTTTGGGCATCAACTCGTTGGGAATATAGCCCAACCAAGGGGGCAAAACCGAAGATGGTAACGGCACTGGTGATCGCAATGGTTTGATAACCCTTAGTTTTCATGGCTAAATTGACCCTAAAAATAACAACATCTGTAGCCGCTTACGGTGGCTGGGGCAGCATCCACACGACGCAACCGCATACCGAGTAGCGATGGTTGCACTATCGTAACCTGTTAAGGATGACAACTCGTATAAGTACGGATGCGGTTTTGCCGTCTACACTACGAAAAGCGGCTATATCTATCAGCTATAGTGATGAGGCAAAGTTATCGGGCACAGGTATGAGGCACAGGTATGAAGCACAGGCCATTGGTCTAAAAGCCTTACTGAATCCAAGGTTGAACCGTGTGGGCAATGTCTACATCACCCTAAATCGTTACAGGTAGATATGGTGAATTTGGATTGGAAGCGTGAATAGAGACAGGGAGACGCTGATGTTCGCTACGGGGTGCTGTTCACTGTCAACCAACACGTATCAGAAAACCAACAGGTATCAGAAATTGTAGCTAATTCAAATTAGATTATGCAAATTTACTAAACAAATTCACCCAATCATCACCCATGGTGTTTTCATATTTATGAGGTGCAATCGGGTGGCAGAAAATCCCCATCGGGCAAGGGGTTGAGTGGTGCTAGCATAGTCCACACCACCGCATACGGCTATGGTTCTTTGGTCAGGGTTGCATGAATGGAGCGTTCGTCTAGACCACTTTTTAATTTTTAAACAGTTTCCCAGGACTGATTACAGAATTGGTCATGGTTAGGGATGATTTTGGGAAAGATTACGGATTGATCCTGGCGACAACTCGATCAACCAACAAAATTTCAAGCAAAAATACTAATTCTCAATCCCTAATTGCGCTTTATATTTTGGCCATAATCCTTCATCAAAGCTTTAAATTATTGCGTTCAGATCTGTGCGATCGCCGCAGTTGACTAAATCACTTATAGCGTGTCTCATATTTATGAGGAGCGGTCGATAAATTGAAACTGCCATTGGGTAAAGGATTGAGTGGTGTGGGTTATGCCCACACCACCGCAAACAGCTATATATCCAGTAGGCGTAGGGCATGATTAAAATCCCTTGCCTATACCTTACTCCCCATTCAGGCATTACATCAGGGCATCTGCATCACCAACCCATTTGATGAAGAAAACGCAGGATCAAGATAATCTCAAGCAGTTTGGTGAACCACTGGTTATCTAATTGCTAGTCACGCCAAAACCGTAACCGGGGCGTATCCAACAGTTGGGGGGGACATCCGGGCGAATAGAATTCGCGGCTATACAAACAAAGTCCGCCTACGCGGACTAAGGGTTTTGAAACCCGCGTAGGCGGGTTTAGTTCTTGTAGATGCGGTTTTAACCGCCCCTCCCCCAACCGTGAAATACGCCCCCGTAACCGTTCACATCCCCCCATAAGACAAGTGTTGCGGGCTATGCCCGCTTGTTCCTCCCCTAACGCGAAGTGAACGGTTAGCCAAAACCAGATCCAGCCACCACTAAATACAGTCAGCCTGCTTCATGCCAGGGTTTGATTACCGTGATGCGTGGATACCCGTTGGCGCGTTAGTGTGAGGCACGTGAGGCACGTCTTACCCACGGCCAACCACCAATTGGTTAACGTCCTACACCGCTGAACCGTCCCGCATGATTGGCAAAACCGTTGTAGGTGAAATCAAAGGTGTGCAGAGTTGTCAAAGCCTGTATATGATAAGCAACTATTAGTGAGGAAATCGCAATGAAACTTTAGGGTTAGTGCAGAGAAATAGGGGTTGCACTCTATTTGATAATTAAAACCACCTGTCCCCTATACTTTCATGTTTTTTTCTCAACCCAATGATCTCACAATGATGATCTAACAATGATCTCAACGATCTCAACCAGGATCTCGACCAGTTCTCTCAAGGTTTTCTGGAGGTTTGGCAATAACCGTTTTCATCCCAAATGGTGGGACTAGTTAGGACTAGTCAGGACTAGAGGGCACTGTGAACAGTTACGTCTTGCTTACTAGAAAACAGTCAATTATTCAGTCAGTAAACGATAACCAATCGCCCGTTTGACGCTGGCGATGGCTGTTACAGCTAACGGAAAAAGCCATGTCTCAGAGTGTTCCACTTCCCAATCTCGATCTAGAGTTGTATCAAACCATTTGTCCTCCGAAGGACACCATTCGTGTACCGCTGATTACTCATCAGCCCGAATTCACCTCATCCGAACCCCACCATGTGGCTCCCCCTTATTACGTACAAGGGATTGTGCGCGGCCAACAGGCGTATCTGATGACGAATTTACTTGATGGAGTTTCGGAAACGCTACTGCAACCTCAAATGGTATGGACAATTGGCCGTTGTCAAGATGCGGGAATTTATTTTGCGGATGAAGCTCTATCCCGTCGTCATGCGTTGATTCAATATGTCCGGCGCGAAGGCTTTTATTTGGTGGACTTGAACAGTTTGAATGGCACGTTTGTCAATGGGGTGCAAATCAAACAACGGCATCTTTTGGTAGATGGCGATCTCGTCCAAATGGCGAATGTTGTGTTTACTTTCTTTAGTACCTGCCGCCATCGCACACTACCGAATGTTCATCCCGAAATTTTGGCTCACGCCTAGTTGATGGGACAAAAATAGATTTTTCGGGCGCGAGGTGCCCGAAAAATCGGCGTTGCTGAATCAGGATATGAATTAGCAGTTGGATGAATTGGAACTTCGTTCCAATTCATCTTGCTATTCAGCACCACCGAAAAATCTTAATTCTGCAAAGATGAGGGTGTTGGTTATCTGTTCGGTTCGCTACGCCGCTGACTCAGACCCCGACCCAAGAGGACAAATAATACTAAGGTGCCTTGAATGACACCAGACAGTGAGGATTCCAAATTCAGCTCCAGCGGCAGTTGCAGGCTACCGATGTTGAGCAGGCTAAAGAAAATGGCGATGGGTAACAGCAGCCAGACGTTGGTTCCGGCCAACATCGCCACCAGTAACGCCAGGTAGCCCAAGTTGCTGGAAATGTTGGGGATGAGGCGATGGAAGACGGCCAACACTTGTAAGGCTCCCGCTAAGCCAGCCATACCGCCGCAAATGGCAAACGCACTCAACAGTTGCCGCACGGAGGGAATGCCCAAAACGTAGGAGGCGCGGAGGTTGTAGCCCACGGCTCGGAGGCGCAGGCCAAAATGGGTGCCACGCAAGACGATTAGGGTGGCGACTAGCGCGACGATCGCAATCCCCAACGCCACGGGACTCGCTTCAGTTCTACCAATGGTCGGCAACCAGAGGGATTCCGGCAACGGTTCGGTGCCGCTCATGGAGGCCACACCGGGACGCTTCCAGGGGCCAAACACCAGATACAGAGCCAACCCATCGGCGGCAAAGTTCAGTCCCAGTCCGGCAAAAATTTCATTAATCCGACCAAACACATTCAGACTGCCCGCCAACAAACCCCAGAGCATTCCGCCGATCGCCCCCGCCACAATCGCTAATAGCAGCACCAGCGGTGACGGCAGCAGATTGCCCAACAGTTGTAAGGGCACCATGGCGGCGATCGCCCCAAAGGCAATCTGTCCCTCGATTCCCAGGTTGTACAACCCAGCGGTGAAGGTGAACATCAGCCCACTGCCAC
>CAZJZR010000051.1:9358-11461 GCA_964550475.1 uncultured bacterium | reverse complement strand
GGGTTTCAAAACCCTTAGTCCGCGTAGGCGGACTTTGTTCTTATAGCCGCGAATTTTATTCGCCCGGATGTCCCCCCAACTGTTGGATACGCCCTATGCCCACCCTACCGCAAGCCACTAGGTCTTGCGAGGCGGTATCACCATTGCAATATACCTATTATTAGCAATATACCTATTATTAAAGGTGAAGCTCGGTTTACCAAGAGGTAAATCGGAGAATTTACAGACCTTTCATGCAAGCAAGTTTCATCTAACCAAGACAACTCCCACATCCTGGCTGAGTTACCTCAAATCTGCCACCTGAGAGGCTGTTTGAAAAGGTAGCTAGAAGGTTGATTTTTCGTGCCTGAAGCGTAGGAAAAGCAACTTTTAAAATCTCCTCTGAATGCTTACGGCGCAACATGCCACTACTTCAAAAACCAAAATCCATTCCGTCGCCAATATTGCTCCTGCAAGACATTCTCTAATTCCTCAGCAGACAGCAACCCCATCTCAATTAAAATTTCCCCCAACTTACGTTGCTGAATCACCTGTTGAGTCAAGGCATATTTCAACTGTTCCGGAGTAATTAGTTGACGATTGAGCAGAATATCCCCTATATGAATCTTCTGATTAATTAAAGCTTGTTCCACTTCTTCCTGAGAGGCTAAGCCATGATCAATCAAGATTTCACCTAACTTTTTCTTTGTTCCAGTCTGTTGGGTCAAAATGGCATCAAGTTGTTCCATTTTCACCTTATGAGCACGTGCAAAAAACATACCGAGCTGACAAGCAGTGTTACTCGGTTGCTTTTTCATCACAGACCGACCTGAACGACGACTCGGCTGCGGCGATGGCTTTAATGCACTATTATCTTTACCCTTTTCTGCATTGAGCCGAGCCAATTCAGCATTCAAATCTAAACATTCTGTATCCTTTTCTTGCAGATTCATCGCACCGCGCACGGCTCTTTCTGGTGCGGCCATAATGTCCTGAGCCAGTTGAGGAGACAGATAAAAGAATTTCGCCTTAGAATTACGACCAAAAAGAATATCGTCGTGATTATCAAGGTCTTTGCTTTTTGTAGGATTACCGTTGATGTAAGTGCCATTCTGGCTTGACTTTCCTGCCCTTGCATCTCCATCAATTAATCGATATGTAAATTGATTATTGCTCGTGGGAATTCTCAATAAAGTCGCGTGAATTCGAGACACTTCATCACCTGAAATCCGAATATCTGCTTTTTGGGAACGCCCAACCAAATAGACGGCGCGGTCTAGTTTGTAAGCGCACGTCTTGTTCCCATTTACGATAATTAGTACATTGACCTTTGGCTCAAGCATAATTCGTCACGGAATTGGTAGAGTGTCTCAACAGTCAGCGGCTACAATCAGCAAAAAATCAGCAATGGACTAGCAAGAAATCACAAATAACCACTAATCAAACAAAAAATGACGGATCTTCAATTATCGTAATTCTGAATGTTGACATCCATTCCATCGGTTGACATATTCTTAGTTTAGACGGAGATTCAGAAGAAAATCTGGAAGATATTGATGAAGTCTATTGATATTCTGTAAAAATTCAATAAAATTCGCTGAAGCATACAATTCAGCCAAGCTTAATCAACATTCAAGCAGTAAATTTACTTGTGTCTCATGGGTGACGGTTCACTCTCCTGCTGGGGAGGAAAAAGCTGAAGTATCCCACCCACCTTTTTCTCCCAAAGGAATGTGAATGGCTACGTCTCATTGAGCTATGTTCATACCAATCAACGCTTGAGCCAATGAGGAGATTTTGTTAATTAACCGAGACTCTTCAATATGAAAAGCACTATAGAAAGCACTATAGAGAGTGATGGCAATTTGTCAAATAATGGGCAATATAGATCGGTCAATCGGGATGCTGATCAAACAATGAAATCGAGATTAAATCAGATGCGTTGAATGATAAAAATCAACTAATATTTTGCTTGTTTTGTTAGGAAGGTAGATGCTGGTGGTGGTATGGACGATACCCGCGCCGTTCAGGTTTATATTCGGCAAGGTTTATATCCGGCAAGGATTTTGCATTCAGCGACTGCAATTTATAGATTTGCTTGCAATTTATAGACTTGACTGTAGA
>CAZJZR010000051.1:0-9258 GCA_964550475.1 uncultured bacterium | reverse complement strand
TCTGATCCGGTGAATGTCTTGAGTACTATTGCTTCGGTCAGATCGATTCGGTCAGCTCTATTGCTGTACCACTTACCCCCAACTCCTCCGTTTGGAACGTGATCTCATGAACTATTCGATGCACCGTCTCTTGGCTTGGTTGTCCCCAGTCATCTGTGCCACGGCTGTGACCAGTTGCAGCCAAATTCCAGCCTTTACCTCCTCCTCCCCCCAGGCTGCGGTTACTCCCTCTGCTGCCCCTATACCTGCTCCTAGCAATGCTGCTGCTCCCAAAACTGCCGAAGCCCTGAGTCTGAATAATGCTGGGGTAACCCAAATTAATGATGGGGATTATGCCGGAGCAATTCAAAAGTTCACGGCAGCGATCGCCCTTAATCCCAAATTGGCTCAAGCGTATTTGGGACGAGGCATTGCCTATTCCATGCTCAACAAACATCAGGAAGCGGTTAAGGATCATACGCAAGCAATTCAACTCAAGTCTGATTTGGCGGAGGCGTATTTAAATCGAGCCGATGACTATGTGGAATTAGGAAATCGCAAGGCCGCGATCGCCGATTTGCAAAAGGCAAAACAGTTATTTCAAACGCGGGGGGATAGCGATAACACCAAGGTGGCGAATAGCCGCTTAGTGACATTGCAAACCAACGGGTCGATTCAAGTGGCGAGTGCGACCACCGTCACGGCCAGGGCTAATCCGAATCGCGCACCCTCTAGTGGATCGAGTGCAGCAGCTCCAACCGCCGCCCCAACTACCACCACGACCACCGCCACCAATGTCTCCCCGGAAGTGGCCTTGGCGCGTCACCTGCGACGACTCAACGCCAAGATGTATGCCACCTACTGGTGTGGCGTTTGCGAACGCCAACTGCGGATGTTTGGAGAGGAAGCGGTGAAAGAATTGACCGTCATCGAGTGTGACCCTAGGGGGCAGAACGCCCAACCGGAATTGTGCGATCGCGTCGGCATTCGTGCCTTCCCCACCTGGGAAATTAACGGCAGATTGCTTGATCCCGGCGGATTTAGCCTGCAAGGGTTGGCGGAAATCTCCGGTTATACCGGCTCGCGCGATTTTGCCTACAGCCGATAGGTGTGTAACGAATAAACAGGAATTCATGAGTTGATGGATGCGCGCAGAGGGATTGAGTCGGCAAATAAGTTGGTAATTGGTAATTGGTAATTGGTGATTGGTGATTGGTAATTGGTGATTGGTAAAATTGCCTGCCGTTTTTGGATCGTGCTATGCAACCTCCTAACTGGTTTGATCGTTTGCGTTCCCAACGTTCCCAGGGAGTGATCCTGGGTAGTTTATTGGTCGCTACTGCGGTGACAGTGCTAGTGGTTGGCTGGCTCCAGTTCGATCACCTCAGCCAAGCCATTGGGGATGTTTCTTTGGCCATGGGAGAGCGGTATAACCATTGGCTAGACAACCATCGCGACGATCATCCGCTGTTGCTGCCGTTGTTCGCGTTTGCTGGTGGATTGGTCGCCAGCATTTCGCCCTGTATATTGTCATTATTACCAGTCAATCTCAGCTATATCGGGACACAAGCCGTTACCTCACGACGGGATGCGATCGCCAAGGCCACAGCGTTTGTGTTGGGCGTAGTCACCGTCCTCAGTTTGTTAGGACTGTTCTCTGCCCTAGCGGCGATCGTATTCATTAAGTTTCGTGGCTTTATCCAAATTGCGGTTGGCTTACTGATCATCCTGATGGGCTGCAATTTGATTGGTTTAATTCAGATGCCACTCCCTAAATTCCCCATCCATCACCCCCGCTTAGCCGACGCTTCCCCAACCGTAGCCAAGGGGCACCATCGCCTCACTCAAACCCTTGCCGGACTCTCCGGCCCCTACACCGTTGGTCTCACCTTTGCGTTCATTAGCTCCCCCTGCACTAGCCCAGTGATGTTTTCTGTGCTAGCGGCAGGAGCCGCCACGGGATCCCAATTACAAAGCACGTTAGTGATGGTGGCCTACGCCCTAGGCTATACCGCCATTATCTTTATGGCCAGTGTCTTTACTGGCTTAGCGAAACGCACCCGGTTTCTGCTGCACCACTCCACTGCAATCATGCGGTTTGCTAGTGGGATGTTGGTGCTAGTAGGCGGCTTTTATTTGGTAGATGGTAGCCGTTGGGTGTTGGCGTGGTGGAACCGATTTGGCTAACGACTAGGTGAAGGAGTGAATATAAGCTGGCAGTAATCAACTTGCAGTCGTGAGCTAGCAATAATTAATTAACGGCAGTGAATTGGCAATCCTGTGAGCAATGCCCACGTCGCTCTACTGTGACCGGAGAGAGAGCTGGCAGGAATTTGGCTTGGTCGCATAGAGATGAAACGTGCTCTATGCAAATCCGGTCTGAAAGTTAACCCAAGAGTGGACACTTAATGACCACCCATCAAGGGTTCCATCCCAGACTGCTCCAAGATTGAGTAATTTGTTGCGTAATTAATTTTTTGTGTAATTCACCAGGCTAGATGACACAAACCCTCGCAATGGACTGTTAAGTTGTGATGACCCAATGGTGTGATGCCCCAGTGGTAATGCCCCTTACAAGGTAATGCCCCTAAATCTGCCCTAAAGTTCAAACTGCTCTACAGTTCAAAATAAATTGATCATTGATTGCAGTATCAGCAATTTCAATATCAGCAACAATCAGCCAACGGTGGATTGGCTGGACTATCTAAATTATTCACTAGATTACGCCGGATTAACCACATTAAGTTGGCTGAATTGGGCTAAATTGGTCTGGATTTATCCGGATTAAGGAGCGATCGCGTTGTTATAACCAGTAACGCCGCTAACGCCTCAGTGAATATCCGCGAATATCAGCCGAGTTGACAAGGCACAGCATCCCAGTCAGCGCGGATGGAGTACAGACCAAATCACAGGTGAAGGATGAATGTTAAGTGATGGTTGAATATCGGGAATGCTTAGCGATCGCCAAAGTGATCAATTGGCAATTAGTAACGAGTGATATCTTCATCGCCCACCAAGTCCAAACCATTCAGAATTGAGAAAAACTCGATTTTGAGGTTACCCAATTCCAATAAATCTCCATCCTGAAGACTGACCCGCTCCGACAGCAGTAACTTACGGCGATTGACACGAGTACCATTGGCACTGCCGATATCCACCACATAAAACCCTTCTGTGGCGTTAAAGCCGATCACAGCATGGCGACGAGATACAGAAGGCTCTGCTACAACAATTGTGCAGTCTGGGTTACGACCAATCATCCAACTTGAAGCTGGCATAGTGATGTGAACTGCTGCTTCATCCACCAGATTAGTGGCTAAGAAGGTGGTATACCCCGTGGTGATCGCCTGAATGTAGCGGTCAGCGATACTACCACGCGCTGGATTATCCAGCAGCGGGGAGATTAAGTCAGTCACCTGACTCAGGCCACCCTTACAACCTGGCAACAATAGGCTAGCGAGGTGGGGATGACTATGCAGAGGGTCATGTGAACTTGACTCAGCACCGTGGTTAGAACGATTCTGAGGGTTTGGAGATATCAGATGCGTCATAATTAATTACCCATTTGGAGTCAGCATACTGCCAGAGAATTAACCCTATTCTCGAACCCCAACACCCTAAACATAAAACACACTTGTGTAACTTTCAGTTGTTGCTACGGGTTCAGGCAGAGCGCGATCGCAGCATACCCAGAAACGCATTCCGGTGGCTGTAATTAATACAACCAAATGAACCGTAAAACCCATAGACAACCGTTACACGACACGTTGCATCGGTTAATCAGACAATCTGTGTAGACAATTTTCCTTCGCAACATACCGATGGTATAAATTTGCTTTGGAAAATGGGGGATACGAGCATCTTACTCAATAACGGTTCAATCCACTATGGGAACTACCACATTTAAACCTTTTAGGAAAAAAGGAAAGTCGGTAAGTTCCCTCACACAGATTGATCGACACCTGCAATTCGGTGTGGGATCAACTGAGTGAGTGGTATCACAGTGAAATCGCCATTACCGTTGATTCATGTACCTAGCCTGATGGCAATAATTTTTACAATACTCGCCTATCTACGGAAATCTGATCCCTACAACCAGACGAAAGTTCGCCAAAACTTTATATTCTTTTCATAACTTGTAAAGTTTGCATGAAGTTACGTATGCGAAATCAGGCTGATGTACGGCGAAACGTCAGGATCACATCTATCGGGGCATCCAGCCTGATAACGGATGAAGTCGGTGGGCTACAAGTGTGATTAGCCAAGGCTTCTACTCCATTCTATTGGTAATCAATCTGATCAAGAATACTAGTGAATCTCAGGGGATATGGGCAGTGACGATCGCGGCACCCTGGATGAAGCGAAATCGCCGAAATGCTTATGGCTATTCGCTTCTAGTCATTTGACTGGGCATGATCTAGGCAGCGGCGATCGCCGATCTGAAAACCGCAACAAAACCTACCGTTTTGTGAATATTCCCCTCTAAGACAAGAAGTACATATTTATACAGTTTTATCATCAGAATAGGTTAACAATGCCTCTAAAATGCCCCTAAGCCAACCTCTGTACGAATTACCTACCATCAATGGGGTTGCTCCCTGAGCAATCATTGATTCCCCTCGGCGGTTGGTTCAGTAGGCGTTATTAAGCATTGCATCGGTAAATTTAATCAATCATCCGCTATAGACCCGTAATAGTTAATATTTCAGTCACTTCATTAAGCATTCAGTAATCTTGTTTCATCTTGTATGGGTTTGGTTTGTTCGGCTTTAAATTCGATATTTTGGGAATAATTGGAAGAACATGAAGGAAACCTTAAGGAGAGGGGTGTATGACTCCTTTAATGCTGCGCCAACTTTGGGCAGTTGTGGAAACAACCCAAGCCAGTTTGCTCCTAAAGCTGGATGATGCCAGTTTGGTGGAATGGTTATTGCGAAAATTGACCTTGGATTATGCCTTGAATCACGCCGATGCCGATGTGTTGGGTGACTACATCCAATCACGGTTGTCGTTGATTCGAGATTTGGCTCGCCAACGGTTGGTGGTTAGTCATTAGGATGGACATGCATAAACACGAACATCGGCGAGATTGGTTGGTTGATCGCCCGATTCAGAGTTGTAAGCCATGGGTGCGATCGCCGTTGCATCACCAGTCTCGTTACGCTGCTTGGGCTACGGCAGTGCGATTGATAGCTCTACTCATGATCGGGGGATTGGTAGCCTGTGAAAGCGCGGCTGATCTGCCCTCTTCTACAAATGCCAGTCCTGCTGAGGGTGGTCGTGCTCCCAGTGGACGGCTGCAACAAATTTTGAATCGGGGTAAGTTGGTCTGTGGAGTCAGTGGCGAGTTACCAGGCTTCAGTTTTGTAGACTCCACTGGCAAGTATGCCGGATTGGATGTGGATATCTGTCGGGCGATCGCTGCCGCCATCTTTGACAATCCAGATGCTGTCGAATTTCGCAATCTCAACGCCAAAGAACGCTTTACCGCCGTCCAAACCGGGGAAGTTGATGTCCTCAGCCGTAACACCACCTGGACACTGAGCCGCGATACATCAGTAGGTATGGAATTCGCGCCAGTGGTGTTTTACGACGGCCAGGGCTTGCTGGTTCGGCAGGCCAGCGGCATCAAAACCGTGGATGATCTGGAAGGCAAAGCTGTGTGTATGCAGACAGGCACCACAAACGAACAAAATTTCACCGATCAGATGCGAAAACGGAAATTATCCTTTACGCCAGTAGTGTTTGAGGATGTGAATGCCGTCTTTGCCGCCTATGCCGAAGGTCGTTGCCAAACCGTTACCTCCGATCGCTCCCAACTGACCTCCCGCCGCACCACCTTGCCCCAACCGAACGATCATCAAGTCTTGGACGTTGTGCTGTCCAAAGAACCTTTGGCTCCTGCTGTGGCAGATGGGGATGCCCAATGGTTGGGGGTGGTGAAGTGGGTGGTGTACAGCCTGATTGAGGCGGAAGAATTAGGGCTGAATACAAAAAACATTGCCACAGCCAGCACCAATCCTGATCCAGTTGTGCAACGCTTCATTGGCAAAGAAGGGGAATTAGGCAAAGGACTGGGATTAGCCACAGATTTCACGGTGCGGGTGATTCGCCATGTCGGCAATTACGGTGAAATCTACGATCGCAATTTAGGCGCAAACACCCCCCTCAACCTATCGAGGGGAGTCAATCGCTTGTGGACGCAAGGGGGATTGCTCTATTCCCCGCCATTCCGGTAAGTCCATTCCGGTCGGTTCATTCCGGTCAATTGGCGTGAAGTGAATCATCCAGGCTCAGATGCCCGTGTAACTTGTCGGGGTTTATCCCCGTTCACTGTGTTACGCAGCCATCACATCACCAACAGCACTTCAATGAACCGATCCCAGGTCATCGGGTTCCCCTTGGTGTAACGTTGCAAAAAGTGACTCTCAGCGGTTGCCAGTGGCGGTTCTCCCACACTGGCGAGAGCCAAATTCATTTCATCGCTACTGATCACATCATCTTGGTTGGCATCAATCGGCAAGAAATAGGTGATGAACTCGGCGTAATTCGCCATCAACCGTTGTTGGCGCAGCAATAATTCGCCAAATTCCGCCAAGTCAATTTCACCACTGCGATCGATATCAAGCGACTGAAACAAACAATCCAATTCCACCCTAGAAATCCCCTGTTTCACCTGGCGGAGATGCTCGGCCAATTCTTCAACCGAGAGGCTATTGCTGAAATCGGTATCGATCGCATTAAACAAATAGGCCAAATCCCCTTTGGTTTTGCTAGAGGCGGCATCAAATAAATACCGCTGGGGGTTGCCTGCCATAGCGGCTTGCATCTGTCGCCGAAACGTGGTCATGATGTCTTTGGCGACCAGATATCGCTGGCGGTGTTCTTCCGGGCTGGCGATCGCGTGTAAGGCCACAGGAACCAGCGATGGCAGCGATCGCTGCAAACCCCAAAACGCTGCGATCGTTGCCACACAAAAGGGCAGGGTCAACATCGGCAGTTTCAACAGCGAAAACCCGTAACCAAACCCCGCCCCCGCCAACGCCGACAGGAACGCACAACCACTGCCCACCACCAGACTCCGCAGGTTCGGCGCGTAAAACACCCCAGCAATGGCGATCGCTGTTAGCACCGCATTGTAGCTCCACAAGCCAGCGTAAATACTGTTGGTGGAGGCACCCAGCAGCAGTCCGGCCACAATACCCAACAGACTGCCCAACACCCCAATCACCGCTGCCATCGGCGTACAGAGTGCCACCGCCAGCAGCACCAACAGACCCGATGGCAACTGATCCATCAGAAACACCTGCCCAAAGCCAATGGGTACCGCTGCCAACAATTGCAGCCAGTTCAACGGTGCCGCCGCCACTGGAGCCGTCGCGCTACCCAGCCGAAACAGTGGTTGGGGCAGCCACGTCGCGATCGCCAAAAACACCAACGTCGCCACAATAAACGGCAGCGTCAGGGGCGGGAACTTAAAGGTGCGAACAAACCACAACCCAGCCGTTTTCATCAGTACCGTGGTCAGAGCGGCAAACAGGATGGCCGCCAGCAACCACAGAAGATTCCAGTCACCATTGCCCGCCGCGCCAAAAGTGGCCAACGCCGCGCCGACGAGAATGCCGTTATAGCCAAAGATGCCATTACGCAGACTGTTGCGATCCAAGTGCAAGGCGATCGCGGTCAGCGTTGAGGCCAGCACCCCGGCCAGACTCATTACCGCCACCCACGGTGATTGCAGCCATAGGGCAACCAGAATCAGCAACCCACTGATGGGATTGTTGACAAAAATCACCTGTCCAATCCCCCGCAGCGTGTAGTTGAGAAAATCCAGCAGCGGTTGGTGGGCTAACCGTTGATTCAGGGATTGCAGAGTGCCGGAACCGGGGAGTAGCCACGGCAGGAGCGTGGGCTGAGTTGGCTTCAGTAGCAGTAACTTGGCAATCAGTTCGTGCAGGGGCAGCGGGGCAACATCATCGGAGGGCAAAGAAGAGTGAGCCATGGGAGATGCGTATGGGGAAAGGGGAAAGGGGAAAGGGTGAAGGGTGAAGGGTGAAGGAATGAGAATTAAATGACTCCCGTAGGTTGGGTTGAGTCCGCGAAACCCAACATCCTATGCTTGTTCGGTTGCTTGTTGGGTTTCGCAAGGCTCAACCCAACCTACAAATTATTGAACCGTAGAGCGTCAATGGGATTTATTTAGATTTCCGAAGTTTCGCAACGTCAATGGGCGATCGCCTCTACCACAATCGCCTCCACCACAGTTGCAAAAATCCCCAGCGAATTCGCCACCATCGGATTGAGCCTATCCAACAACCGTCGTCCTTTCTTCCCCCTCACAAAACTCCATATTTCGCCAACAATCCACACGACTTGATACCATCCGTAACATCAAGCTTGACACCGATCCCAAATGGTAGGATCAGGCAAATGCTAGGGGTGCCTGTGCCTTGCCCAGGCTGAGATTACACCCTGAGAACCTGAGTCCGGGTCATACCGGCGGAGGGAAGCAGTCTACTAGAGGAACTTGAATATGCGTACAGAATGGGTCGCCAAACGGCGCGGACACGATAACGTGTCCCAGATGCACTATGCCCGTCAAGGCTTGATCACGGAAGAAATGCAGTATGTAGCACAGCGAGAGAATTTACCCGCTGACCTGATTCGTGATGAAGTGGCACGGGGACGGATGATTATTCCCGCCAACATTAACCACACGAATTTGGAACCGATGGCGATCGGCATTGCCTCCAAATGTAAGGTGAATGCCAACATTGGCGCGTCGCCCAACTCCTCCAACTTGGATGAAGAGGTGGCCAAACTCCAATTGGCGGTGAAGTACGGAGCCGACACGGTGATGGACTTGTCCACCGGCGGCGGCAATTTGGATGCCATCCGCACCGCCATCATCAACGCTTCCCCCGTCCCCATTGGCACGGTGCCGATCTACCAAGTGTTGGAAAGCGTCCACGGCAGCTTGGAAAAGCTCACCCCCGACGACTTCTTGCATGTGATTGAAAAGCACGCCCAGCAAGGGGTGGACTACATGACCATCCATGCCGGACTGTTGATTGAATACCTGCCCTTAGTTCGCAGTCGGATTACCGGAATTGTTTCCCGTGGCGGCGGCATCATTGCCCGGTGGATGCTGCACCACCACAAGCAAAACCCGCTGTACACCCACTTCAACGACATTATCGAGATCTTCAAAAAGTACGATGTCTCCTTTAGCTTAGGCGACTCGCTGCGGCCTGGGTGTCAGCACGACGCATCGGATGA
>CAZJZR010000050.1:0-11501 GCA_964550475.1 uncultured bacterium | reverse complement strand
CCAAGACAGCCGCTTACATCCCCATTCAGGAAATGTCCATTAACCGTGTGGATGCCCCTGAAGAAGTACTGCAATCCAATGAAACTCGCGAATTCTTCATCTTGACGGATGAGAATGAAGATGGCCAATTAACCCTGTCCATCCGCCGGATTGAATACATGCGGGCATGGGAACGGGTGCGCCAATTGCAAGCAGAAGACGCAACTGTACGGTCTGCGGTATTTGCCACGAACCGGGGTGGTGCGTTGGTGCGGATCGAAGGCTTGCGTGGATTTATCCCCGGCTCTCACATCAGCACCCGCAAACCCAAAGAAGAACTGATGGGTGAAGAACTGCCCTTGAAGTTCTTGGAAGTGGATGAAGACCGCAACCGCTTGGTGCTCAGCCATCGACGGGCACTGGTGGAACGCAAGATGAATCGCTTGGAAGTGGGCGAAGTCGTGGTGGGAACCGTGCGCGGCATCAAACCCTACGGTGCCTTCATCGACATTGGTGGAGTCAGCGGATTGCTCCACATTTCGGAAATTTCCCACGACCACATCGACACCCCCCACAGTGTATTCAATGTCAATGATGAATTGAAGGTAATGATCATTGACCTGGATGCAGAGCGCGGTCGGATTTCGCTGTCTACCAAGCAGTTGGAGCCGGAGCCGGGTGCGATGGTGAAGAATCCTAGCTTGGTCTATGACAAGGCTGATGAGATGGCGGCGAAGTATCGCGAACAGATGCGAGCCAAGCTAGAAGGGCTGACCCCTGCGTCCATGACCTTGGAACCCGTGGCGGTGGAAGCAGTGGAAGAGGAAATTCCGGCAGCGATTGATGAAGAATAACGTTAACTGACGTTAACTAACGTTAACTGAAACGTTAATTGGTAACCATTCACTGCCCCAAGGGGGAGGAACCAGCGGGCGTAGCCCGCAACCTTTTTCCCACGGGGGGATCTGAACGGTTACGTTAATTGAGCTGTGATGTGATGGCAAATGCCCAGATTTTCAATCGAATCTGGGCATTTGTCATTTGGAGGCAGCAATGTTAACTGCCATGACCGGACAAGTGTTTTGCGTTTTGCTGATTCGGTGAAAGCCTAACTGTATAGAGTCCAGTTCGGTTGAGTGATTTTGTCTCCTAATACGGAAGGGGTGAGGGTTGGTCACGATTGTCTGTCACGGGGTGCGGTTTACAGGGATTGAGGCGGTGGTGTTTGATAAGGATGGGACGCTGGCTGATTCGCAGGCGTTTCTCAAGCGTGTGGGGCAACGACGATCGCGGCTGATCGATACCCAAATTCCAGGGGTGCAGGAACCGCTGTTGATGGCGTTTGGGTTAGTGGATCAGCAACTCAATCCCGCCGGATTGCTGGCGATTGGGACGCGATTAGAGAATGTGATTGGGGCAGCGGCCTATATTGCTGAAACGGGGCGGGATTGGCCAGAGGCGTTGGCGATCGCCCAGGCTGCCTTTGACCGTGCCGATCAAACCAGTCCCCGCAAAGCTACGGAAACCCCGCTATTTCCCGGTACGGTCGATCTACTCCAAAGGTTGCATCAGAGTGGGTTAAAGTTGGCCATTTTGTCGGCAGATACAACCGCCAATGTGGTTGATTTTGTCAATTTACATCAGCTTCAATCCTATTTTTCCGTCGCCCATGGGATTGATCAGCCACCCGGCAAACCGGATCCAACCCCCTTGCTGCGGGTTTGTCAGGCACTGGAAGTTGCTCCAGCGAATACCTTGATGATTGGTGATTCTCTGGCGGATATTCAGATGGCACACGCGGCAGGGGCGGCAGGCTGCATTGGGGTGACGTGGGGTTTTACGCGATCGCCGCAATTAGTGGGCGCGGATGCCTTGGCCGGTCAGTTTGCCGATATTGAGTTAATCCAGGATTGAATTAATCCAGGATTGAGTTAATCCAGCGCATCAGTCAATAGCAGCCCGCTCACTTGCTGGGGACCGGGACACTCCACCACGCTAAAGCGTAGGGTTGGGTGGGTTCATTCACCTGTTGTTGGTAATGGACTCTGATTTTGTAGCGACCAGAAACTGGAATTTGATAAAAGATATGCTCCACGCTGTCTACGTCGCTGATCGACGACCACAGGGCATTGTTAATATTAGTCTCGTTTGCCCGCATCAGATATAGGTTTAAGTTGTTGAGGCCGCGATCGCGAAACCCTTCCCCCAAATCATATTGGCGATTTTGGTTGGTATCTTCTAACTCAACCCACCGATTCCAAGCGAGGGTAATCGAGATAAAAC
Source organism: uncultured bacterium (assembly GCA_964550475.1). GTDB lineage: Bacteria > Cyanobacteriota > Cyanobacteriia > CAIUCS01 > CAIUCS01 > CAIUCS01. The sequence continues at coordinate 9,239 of CAZJZR010000050.1, read as the reverse complement.
TACCCTGTTGTAACGGTTTTTCGATCAGATAATCCTGCGTATTGGCGATCGGCGATCCGACTGCTCCGACGCGGCGGTAGTCCCAGCCGATCGCCGCTACCGGAGCCGATGGACTCCACTGCCCGGGCTTGAATTGTTGATAGGCGCGGAAGGCATTAATTTGACCAGTGCCCATTTGCAGATGGAGCGGAATTTTAGGATCCCGGTAGGCATCCCCCGCAAACCAATTGCCACCCAATTTATCCACAATTGTGCGGCTCATCCCCAACCGTAGCCCATTGCCACTGTCTTTCAACTTATCAGCCGAGTTGAGCAAGACGGCTTTCATCACCTCGGCCCGACGAGCATCTACACTCCAGCGTGGTGTTGGGCGCGGCGTAACTGTGGTGCGTGAACGACCAGCCGTATCATCATGGTTGGCTCTGCCATTCCGCCATATCTGCGCTAACAGGCGATCGCCATACTCCTGCAACAGGGCGATCGTTGCTGTCACATGGGGAGCCGCAAAACTAGTCCCACTGACGATCCCCATCCGACCAGTTAAATTCAGCACCGCCACATCGTTTCCAGGTGCCAGCAGCGAAACCGCTCGCCGTGGCCCCACATTGGCCTCCACCCCCGGCAGCACTTGCCCATCTTCACCCACATCCCCCCCTAAGTTGGCTTGGGCAACTTGGCTAAACACGCCATTTTGGCGGCTCGAAAACGCCACATTCACCCCATTGAAATTATCCGTAGGGATGGGGATGCCACCCTTGCCTTGGTTGCCAGCCACCACATACAGGACATTATGGATACGGGTAGACCAATCAATGCATTGGGTTAATAAGGCATTGCCATCCAGCACAGCATTGGGACGGGGATCTTGTTGGAGAGACTCGCCAAAACTGAAGTTAATCGCTCGGACATCGCCACCATTTTGCATGGCAATGTGTTGAGACGCGAGGCACTCCTCTGGTTGACCATTACGCCGGATGATCCCGATCGCCGTTGAATATAACCGTGCTCCTGGGGCAATTCCCCGAAACAGTTTAGTGTTGCCCACCATCAAACTGGCCACACTATGGGCATGGGGATCAACATTGCTATTCGATTTGGCCGGATTATTGCGGAAAAAGACTTGGCGGATTTGCGGCAGACCATAGCGAGAAGCGGCCTTGTCTAAGCCATACTGTCCCGGTCGGCCAATCTCCACCTGGCCGAGGGCAATCTTCCGTCCAGTTAAGTTATACGGCGGACTATGCAACCGGAGTGCGTCAATTCCCGCGCTGCCAGTGGAGGTATCTGCGGTTAACACATCGGCTTGCGCTGGTCTGACAGCTAACCCTAGCCAAACTCCACCCCCCAAGCAGAGAAGAACAAACGGTTTAATCATGGCGAGTGCAGACATAGTGCAGGCATAGTGCAAACATTGTGCAGATATGGGGGGCAATAGAATCAAGCCCAATACCAGTCAATATAGCTGTTTGCGGTGGTATGGGCTATGGGTCATGGGCTGTAAAGTGCCTCATCTAACGTTGCCAATTAGTTATCCCAATCTCAACTAGTTATCCCAATCTCAACGATCAACGTTTTTTGGGGTAGATCTAAACCACCGCTATAGATCGCCGGTAACCGTTCATATCCCCCCATGGGAAAAGTGTTGGGGGCTACGCCCGCTTGTTTCTCCCCTGACGGGGAGTGAACGGTTACGATCGCCGTAGGAGTTTACAGGGCGTATTTCACGTTTGGAGGACTAGCGGTTGAAACCGCGTCTACAGGAACTAAGTCCGCCTGCGCGGACTCTAGAAGGCAGATTATTCTGTGGGTCAGAAACCTGCGTAGGCAGGTTTTGTTCTGGTAGCTGCGATTTTAATCGCCACTCCCCCAATGGCAAAATGCGCCCGTTTACATTAATCATCCCTGCCGCGTAGAGATGCAGATTGTTATTTGTTATAGATTGTTATTTGTTATATAGATAGACAATAAGAGAAATAGACAATAAAAGAAGGGGATCAACTCTCAAAGCGTGTAACAAGTTTTGTTAAGCTAGTATAGGCAATCAGAAAAAAACTTTAACCCGCTACTGCCATGAGTCTTCTTCCCGCAGAACAATCCGTCCTTATCGCTCCCTCCATCCTATCAGCGGATTTTAGCCGTCTGGGGGAAGAAATTCGTGCCGTAGACGCGGCAGGAGCCGACTGGATCCATGTGGATGTGATGGATGGTCGGTTCGTCCCTAACATTACGATTGGCCCCTTGGTGGTCGATGCGGTGCGTCCCCATACCCGCAAACCTCTGGACGTTCATTTAATGATTGTAGAGCCAGAAAAGTATGTGGCTGATTTTGCCAAAGCTGGAGCCGATATTATTTCGGTTCATGCTGAACATAATGCCTCGCCTCACTTGCACCGCACCTTGGGTCAAATTAAGGAATTGGGTAAAAAAGCTGGGGTTGTGTTGAATCCGTCCACACCGTTGGAACTGATTGAATATGTGTTGGATCTGTGTGACTTGGTGTTGATTATGAGCGTTAACCCTGGGTTTGGCGGACAAAGCTTTATTCCAGGTGTTGTACCCAAAATCCGCAAGTTGCGTCAAATGTGTGATGAGCGTGGTCTCAACCCTTGGATTGAAGTGGATGGTGGATTGAAGGGCAATAATACTTGGCAAGTGCTCGAAGCTGGAGCAAACGTGATTGTAGCGGGTTCAGCCGTGTTCAATGCCAGCGATTATGCAGCCGCGATTGAAGGGATTCGCAATAGCAAGCGGCCTACTCCAGAGTTGGTCACAGCTTAGGTTGACTCACTGAAGTTGAACTGAAGTTGCTTGGCTCGGCAAACTGGACTGGACTGGCGATTTGACTGGATGAATCGGGTTGAATCGTCGGTTTGGCTAGTCAATTCGTTTAGTCGTTGGTCTCAAAGTGAGCTGTCAGTTATTTAAGTTAAAGTTAGCTTTAAGCTGAGGTCTAAGGTCAGGTTTTCTGATGTTAGGTCTAAATTAGGTCTAAATTAATTGCCGGAGCGCGATCGCCACATCATCTGCACTGTGGTATCGCAACTCTGGCTCCGGATGGGTTAATGTCCAAATGATTTCGCCAATTGCAGGATTGAGGTTGGGGATAGCTTCCACCAACAACCGGAAATGATTCTGCTTAAAGCCATAGAATTGATTTGGCTCTTCCCCAGTCAGCAGATAAACTAGGGTGGCTCCCATGGAATAGAGATCTGACAACGGGGTAGGGTGACCTTCTTGTTGTTCTGGGGCGGCATAACCTTCTGATCCGATATGTGTTCCGGCCTGTTGCGCGAGTACTTTGACAGCTCCAAAGTCTACTAAAACAATTTCTCGTTGATTTCGGGCTACACTGCGACAAATTAAGTTATTTGGCTTAATGTCTCGGTGTAGCAGTGGTGGATTTTGTTTATGTAAGTAGGAGAGAATGTCACATAGCTCTAGCATCCACCGGATCGCCTGTTGAGGCGGGGCGGGGCCTCGCTCAGCGATCCGATGACCCAAGTCTTGGCCGTAGATCATTTCCATCACAAGGTAGGGCTGATCATTGAGGCTAAAGAAATCAGTGAACTTAGGGATGCCAGGATGTTCTAGTTGACGTAGAACGCTGGCTTCCCGCTCAAATAACTCCTGGGCTTTAGCGTTATGGATCCATTCTGAATTGAGGGTTTTTAGCACTAGAGTTTGGCGATCACGCCAAACCAGATACGTGATCCCCATGCCGCCATAACCCAGGGTCTTGAGCACCTGATACTCCCCCAAGACTTGCTTCACCTCCAGTGGATAACCACAGGCGAGACAAAATGGTCCATTGGATTGGGGCGATCGCTGAGCGCAGTCCGCCGGAGTTAGGCAGCCCGATGGCACGTATCGCTTTGATGAACCGTTGGCAACATCAACATCATTAAATGTTGTTTGGGGTAAGGTTGCCTGAGGCACAGGCGTATGAGGAGCAGGCGTATATTGAGTCGTTGGTTGAATCTGGGAGGACGGTTCCACCACCGACGGAGCATCCGCTAAGGGCGTTGTCGGATCGGTGTCAAAGGTAATCGAATGGCGAGCCTCATCTGTTCTTGTGCCATCGGGAGGCAAGGGCGGGGCATAAATATCTTCGTTAGTGCGCGTTGTGACCCCTTCATCACTTCCATGGGGTGGAATCAAAGAGGGGTTACTGCGAGCTGCCGCAGCCCGGTTGAGAATTTTGGCCGCATCGGGTTGTCCCAGATGGATTTGGATATTGGGTCCAGAACGAGCTAAGCGAATCACCAAGCCATCTGCCACGGGGACACGGTTAATCCGCTTACCGTCAATATAAGTACCGTTGGTTCCTAAATTGACGACTTCCCAATGGGAATCGGTGCGCCGAATTTCCACATGATGGCGGGAAACGACGGCACTGTACAGCACCACTTCATTATCGGTGGAGCGACCGATACGAATGACCGATTTGTCATCAAATGGCCACGTCTGAACCGGAGTTGCCTGAATAGGATGCAATAAGGTGAGGGTAATCACATTGAGAGATTGAAGTCTAGAAAACGATGATAGAAATTAACACTACCTTGGAATGTGAAAGAGATGACAATCATTTAGAAATCGATTCCATTATCTCTCCATAATTGTTCACATTGTCCAGCGATCGTTCCAACTCAATTGTGATGTCAAGGTTGTATCGGTTCAATTGTGCGAGAACAATGATGGTTGAATGGCCAAAATCAGGTGAGATCAGAGGATCGCTTTCTTCCGTTGGGCAAATGGCACAGGATCACGGGTAGACATCTCAGTCAATTTTGCTTAGATCTAGTCTCAATTAGATCGTAACCGTTCACTCCCCGTCAGGGGAGGAACAAGCGGGCGTAGTCCGCAACACTTTTCTTATGGGGGGATGTGAACGGTTCCATTAGATCTATTCTCAATATAGTCTGCCAACAAAAACTATTTATAGTTCATGAACTATTTATACCTGTGCCCTAGTCTGTAAGGCAGTTACGCCTGAGATGTACAGGATGAAGTTGAATGTTTTTTTAGCAGTGGTTATATTAGCCTCTAAGCAATAAATGGAAGGACTTGATGATCTTGGTTACTATAGCAATCCTATTTAAATTGTGAAAGTAGGATTGGCGATGGAAATCGCTGATCCGCAGGAGAGCAAGTCCAATCTGATTGCACAGTTGTCGGACAAATCCTCCGGAGTTTACCCGTAAACGCTAATCGGCTAAAACTCTACGCTAATTGAAACAAAAATGTTACCAAGTCACCCTTTCCCAAGGAGACGCGATCGCCCGGACGCAGACGATGGCGATTGCCAGGTGCTAAGGGCATGTTGTTGATATAGGTACCATTAGAACTGCCCACATCTTCAATATAGTAAATGCCGCCCTCTACGCGAATGTCGGCATGAATCCGCGAGACGATATCGGAATTAGCAAATCCGGAAACATCAATATCGGGTGGCACCCGATCATTTGGTTTACCGATGTGAATAATCGACAAATTTTGGGGTAGTTCTACCTGTGTATTGGTTTGGAGATGCAATAAATAAGCTGTTTGCTGTTGCAGTTGAGTTTTCGGGCCAATTGCACCAGAAACGGGCATTGCTGGCGGCGACACTGTTTTGCTGACTTGAGCTTGGGTGGTGGGAGATGGGAAGGCTCCAGTTGGGGGGCCAGCGAGCGGAGGTGGTGGTGGTACGGGTAGAGGCACCGGGCTTTCCAAGGAATTTTCCAGCAGTGCTGACAGTGGATCGGGTGCGACTAAGGGATCGGGCGGCACCAAATCTGGTACAGGTGACGGCAGGGAATTAAAACTGACGTTGCTAGCCATGGCAGCATTTGCGGCAACCGATTGTAAATTAAACCCACACTGACCACAAAAATTAGCATCTGCTTGGACAAACGCGCCGCAATTGGGGCAGGAAACCATTGCAGGTAAGGGAGTAAAGCACGCCTCGCATTGGGTCGCGCCCTCCGGATTTTGGTGACTACAATTCGGGCAAACAATCATGGCTTCGGCTTGGCGGTTAGCGGTGTGTAAACCACGGGTTAGGCAACGTGGAGTTGAGGACGGTTGATCCCTGAACTATGCCAACCCCAGTGAGGCAAAAGTGGCAGATCTCCAGTCGGAAACCACTGATGGCGGTAGGGTTAGGTCGGATTGGCCTAGGGCAATTGCGGATGGCACAGGGACGCTGCGTTTAGGCGAGTTGGCGCAGGTGAAAATTGGACTGTCCTGTGTTAATGCCCCGTGTCTTGGGCTTGTCATTACCAACATTTTTAAAACGCTGATGCCGCAAGCCTTTCCCTCATCCTCCAACTCCTTCTCCCTAGGGAGAAGGAGAGCTAGAAAAGCCCTCTCCCCTAGGGAGAGGGTTGGGTGAGGGCAAGATGTTGGTAATGACAAGGTGTCTTGGGGGGGGCTGAGCAGGTGCTATTGATATCCTACCTGCCATCAATGGTATGTGAAGTGATGCCCTTATGTGAATTGTCGCCACTGAGGAATCTGGCGATCGCAACGATGTGCAGTCTGCCATTTCTCAGCTAATGCTAGGTAATAGGTAACAGGTCATGGGTGATGGGTTAAAGCAGGTTTTGGTCTAGCTGGACAGAATTTGGCCTAAGGGTGCGTCGAGTAGCCAGGTCAATTCACCTTGAGGGCAGATCAGCCGGGATGGATACTGTAAATCATCATCCTGCTCTGCAAAGACGTGGGTGAGGGCAGATTGTTTGCCACTGCCCGTGACAATGAAGATGATGCAGGCAGCTTGGTTAATCACAGGTACGGTCAGGGTCAACCGGGGTTGTCCGTCTCGGTTGCCAACGGTGACGAGGCGATCGCGCACATGCAGAGCCTCCGTAAACGGAAACAGCGAGGCCGTGTGCCCATCGTCTCCCATGCCTAATAGCACGATGTCAAAGGTGGGAATTTGTGGGGCTGGGGTTTGGAAGACCTGGCGTATTTCAGTTTCATAGGCGGCGGCAGCGACCCTGGGATCGGGATCATCTGTGGGCATGGGATGAACACAGGTGGCCGGAATGGTAATGTGGTCTAACCAGGCTTGGCGAGTCATCCGCTGGTTACTATCGGGATGGTCGGGGGGGACATATCGCTCATCACCCCAGAAAATCTGCAATTTATCCCAGGGTAAGGTTTGGGTAGCCAAGGCTTCGTACAATAATTTCGGGGTGCTGCCACCGGAAAGGGCAATGGTGCATTGATTTTGCTGGGCGATCGCGGCCTGAATTTTTTCAACCACTAGGGTCAACGCACGACTGACGACGGCGGGAACATCCGATAAGATTTCAACGCTTTTGGTGCGGTTGGTTACTGGAGGCATGGTTGGGGTATTGGTGTTTGGGCTGGCGGATTGGTTAGTAATTGGTTCGTTGTCCATGCTGCTGCTCGGTATGGTCTGAATCTACCCGTAAGATGCATCTACCCGTAAGGTGTATCTACCCGTGCAATCTGTCTCTACCTAAAAAACTTGAGGTAACCACTTGGCTGCGATCGGCATCCATTTAACCATCAGCATGGCTGAAACGGTAACCGTTCACATCCCCCCATGGGAAAAGAGTTGCGGGCTACGCCCGCTGGTTCCTCCCCCAAGTAGGAGTGAACGGTTACGCTGAAACGGGGTGTGAACTCATGCATGAATGCTAATGGATGCTAAAAAACGCTGCAATTTGTCCGGTTCTTGAGCAACGTCACTGATCTGCAATGCTGGGAGCGACAGGGTAGGCAACCCTAGGGTTCTACAAAAATATCAGTATTTTTTGTTTGTCACTGAGGAATGTGAATTAAAAATGTGAATTAAACCTAAATAAGTTTGATATTTTCAGGTTTGATATTTTGGGAGTCAGGTTTAGCGGATCAATCTGCATCCTGCAATGGATTTGCCAGCAAAACCCGCCCGCAGAGTTTGCGGTTTTATTAAATCCACACTCCTGAGTACCTTGAACAGTTATCCAGTTACTTGGTGCGGAATTGTCGCTTACGTCCGTATCTGCAATAACAAATTAGCGCGGAAAGGGTTACTAATCCCTCGGATGCATTAAGCTTGAGTAGACTTACACCGTCATCCTTCACCGTTATCTATAAATTGGCATCCTGTAAGTTGACATTGGCTCAAAAAATTAGCATTGGTAGAACCCAGTGCAATGGAGCGCAATGGTTTCTTGCCGTCCGTTCCACTGGGGAACCCTACGAACCCCAACAGTTAGCTGGCATCATTATCTAATTTAGAGAGATTCTTAGAGTTAAAGATGAAATCATCGGCACGTTCCTCTTCCCCTCTAGCTGCCAGAGTTGCAAAACTCATTGGTGTAATTCTTATCCTAGGTGCTTTGTTAGATTATTTAGTCTTATTAATTAATCCCACTCCTGGATTCCTAGACGCAGGTTGGCGGGTGGCCACCTTTACGCAAATCGTCGATCGCGGCATTATTCCCATGATTGGTATGGTATTTGCCATACTGGGCTACTGGATTGAAAGTACCAGTGGAATGCCGTTGCGAACCAGCATCAGTAAGGTGGCTATCCTGGGTTTAGCGGCGTTCTTGGGGTTGGTGTTTCTGTTGCTGGCTCCAATGACGTTTTTAGATATTGGTCGGCAACGGGATCTAGCCCTGCAACGGATTAGTCAAGAAGCGACCCAAGCAGAAGGTCAGATTGATCCCCGCTTGCAGGCAGAGGTACAGCGGCAACGCGGCATTATTGGTTCGCTGTTAAAGGACGATCGCCAGTTGGCGCAGGCGATCGCGGCTGGGGCATTACCGAGTGAACAGGTGACGTTGCTACAGAAGTTCAAACAAAATCCCCAGTCGGTGGAAGAGTTTCTGGATAGCCAATCCAAGGAAGCTCGCACCAAACTGCAAACGGAGATCCGCACCCGTAAAGAAGAAGCAGAAAAACAAACCAGCAGCACGGCCTTCAAGACTCGTCTACGGACTTGCGTCAGCAGTTTGTTGATCGCGGCGGGTTACGCCCTGATTGGCTTTATGGGACTGCGGGAAGCGGTTGGCATGTCTCGGTCTACCTAACGGTTATTAACGGTTCGCCACTCGATGCTTGGTGTCTCAACCGAAGAACAAGGGGCTTAAGCCCCTTGTTGGACTGAATTGAAAGGGGCTGTAACGGGCGTATCCAACAGTTGGGGGGGACATCCGGGCGAATAGAATAAGCCCTTTGGGCAGGCTTTGCCTACGCGGCTATACAGACAAAGTCCGCCTACGCGGACTAAGGGTTTT
>CAZJZR010000049.1:0-11580 GCA_964550475.1 uncultured bacterium | reverse complement strand
AGGTGAGGTGGATGAATTTGGGTGGCAAGTCTGAGGCTTTCGCGACCCCCAGAAATGCCCCCATACCCAGGGCTTCACAGTCCGCCTGTTCCAAAATTTCCAACTCTAGTCCGTGGGCTTGGGCAATGGCCGTTGCCGTTTCGGCCATGGTGATGGGCGTAACCACATTGGCTGGAGCCGCCACCAATTCCCGCGCTAAAATGACACCGCTCACCACTTGCTGGGCACGGGCAATGGCGGCTGACTGATCACTCACGCCCAACAGTTCCGCCCGTTCCACCCCCGGTCCCTTGTCTTCCGGATCAGACTTGAAGCGATTGTCCTTGTGCAGGGCTAGCAGCATCCCTTCCACCGCTACTTGCGTGGAGAGGAAAGTATCACCGCGCCACAGGGGCAGGGATAACCCCAGAGTTTTACACTTTTCCTTGCGAGCCGTTTTGGCGGCGATCGCGGCAGCCCGGCGCAGCGCATCCAGCTTTAATGTCTCCGACTTTCCTAGCCCTAGGAGGATCAGTTTACGGACGGGGCTGTTACTGCCCACCCGTGTCACGGCGACACTCCCCTCTTTGGCTTTAAATTCGGCCTCATCAATCAACTCTTGTAGGGTGCCTGCCAGTCGCTGATTTAGAGTTTGTAATTCATTCACCAACTCTAAATTGTCTTCAAATAACCCGATCGCCAAGGCATCCCCTGACCAACTTAAACAGGAGACATCACTGGTTTGAACGTCCATTCCCACTATGACCTACTAAAAGAAATACTCTCTATTACTTTATTTTGAGAGGTGCTAGTTATTTTTGGGAATTTGCTTTCCTGTTGTTGCTGGCTCGGCCTCACCCTTCAACTGACCCAGCTATTGCATGGCTGCACTTGAATCCATCCATTTGATATGGATGCATTTGATATGGATGCAACTGCATGACTGATCAGGCGTGAACCACCATCAGGCAATCACCGATCAACTGGCGATCAACTGGCAATTCCACTAAACAACTTCAAGCGTTTGGGACGGATGTATACCGCCTGATGCCGTTGGGGTTGCAGTTGGTGCAACATATCCCGCGTCAGATTAGCGATCAGGGTTTGGCCGGAGACTAACGATAACTCCACTTGCACCTCCCAACCCAGATGGATGACTCGTTCCACCTTCGCAGGCACCGTATCCTCATCGGGTTCTAAATGAATCGAGACATCATGGGGACGGAGGAAGATATGCGCCTGACCATCCGCACTGTGCAGCGGTTCGGTGGTGTGACTATGCAAGGGTAAGCCTGCATGGGCGGGCAGGATATTGACGGGGCCGATAAATCCCATCACAAACGGGCTGGCAGGGTTGTCATAGATTTCTGCTGGCGTGCCCACTTGCTCCACGCGGCCTCGGTTCATCACCACCAGTTCACTGGCCACTTCCATGGCCTCTTCTTGATCGTGGGTGACAAATACAGTCGTGACGTGGACTTCATTGTGCAACTGCCGTAACCACAGGCGCAATTCTTTCCGCACCTTGGCATCCAACGCCCCAAATGGTTCATCTAAGAGCAACACTTGCGGTTGAACGGCCAAGGCTCGCGCTAGGGCGACCCGCTGGCGTTGTCCCCCAGACAGTTGGGACGGGTAGCGATCGCCATACCCCTGCAACTGGATTAACTCCAACAATTCGTCCACCCGTCGCTTGATGGTAGCGGCGGGCACTTTGCGAATTTCCAAGGCAAAGCCAATATTTTGGCGCACTGTCAAATGTTTGAACAGGGCATAGTGCTGAAACACAAAGCCAATATTACGTTCCTGCACCGACCGATAGGTGGCATCTTGCCCCACCAATTGGATCCGACCGTCATCTGGCGTTTCCAGACCCGCAATCATCCGCAATAGCGTGGACTTGCCTGACCCCGATGGCCCCAAAAGCGCAACCAGCGACCCTGTTTGAATCTCCAAGCTGACCGAATCTACTGCATGGAATGAACCGAACCGCTTGGATACATTTTGGATGGAAATTCCCATGGCTATTCCTAGATGAAAAATCCTAGATGAAAAACAACGGTTAGTCTATCGAGATTTAGGTGTTTACGCAAGACCTAACGCACGGGTTCCTTGATTGGGGATGCCGTCGAGGGGGGATGGAATCAGGCGGCAAAGACCGAGTTACTGAAGCAAAAAGCGGGCAGTTTCCCAATGGTTGATGGTTGGAAACTCCACGCTGAATTGTTTGATCCATCAGGGTTGGGGTACCCAACCCCTACAGGGCCATCTTGTGGGCGGTCTGTAGGGGCGCGGTTCCCGCGTCCTTAATAGGTACCTGAGGTACCTGGGCATTTATCTGAAAAGTGCTGTAAAGGTTTCCAATCAGAGTTCTGGGCGGATGTAGCGGGAACAACCAACTGGTTCGCTGGAATCATGACACAATAGCGAATTAATTAAGTACACTATCTCTATCGGGTTTTAGGTATTTAGGCTCAATGCCTGAACCGAGACCTAAACCGAGATGGTCGTTGGAACGGTGTCATCCTCCCAGATTTCGCTCTCCTCCGCGAAACAACGCGCTCTGGCTCATGGTCATGCCAGAGCTTTTTCATCCTTAGCTCCTCTACAGGTTGTTCAACCATGCTGGAAGACTTCTCCCACGATTCGGAATTCCTAATGGATTTAAACCTGACCCGCCACTTGGTTGACTGTGTAGCCAAGCCAATCCAGGATGTGCTGGATTTTTGCGGTCTGACGTTGTTGCGCCATGCCAACGGGAATGTGCTGCTGATGACCTGGTACAGCGACGATCACATTAGTCCACAACTGTTGGCGCGGTTACCCATCATTGCCACCGTGGTACACCACCAGCATGGCCGCACCCAAATCTACCTACGCCATCATCAAAAAGACCTGATCATGCGGTGGGATAGTCAGACCCTGCGGCAACAACTGGGCAAGCACGTTTGGCGACATTTGTAAAACGTCCTGATATCAACCGTCCTTATGAACTGAAACGTCCTTATGCACCGTATACACATCGGCGTTTTGGCTCATCGTGGCACCGAACGAGCCTTGGCTACTTGGTCACCCACAGCGAGTTACCTCCAGAGCGAAATTGCCCACTGTGATGTTGAGATTGTGCCGCTGGATTATGACCAAATCACGATGGCTGTAACCACGGACAGTATTGACTTTTTGATTGCCAATCCGGGTTTGTATGTCGAGTTTGAAGCCCTGTATGGGGTGAACCGCATTGCCACCCTGAAGCATGTGCGCCGGGGGCAGTCCTACGCTGTCTTTGGTGGGGTAATTTTTTGTCGGGCTGATCACTCCAGAATTGAGTCGCTGGCGGATTTGTGCGGTAAGACGGTGATGGCCGCTGCCGAAAAATCCTTGGGCGGGTGGCGGATGGCATGGCGTGAGATTGTGGAGGCGGGGATCAATCCCTACCGAGATTTTCAACAATTATTGTTTGGTGGTAGTCACGATCGCGTCGTTGCAGCGGTAAAAACTGGAGCCGTGGATGCAGGGACGGTAGCCACCAGTGTCTTGGAGCATTTAGCCGCCACAGGGGTGATTGAACTGGATGAATTTAAGCTGATTCATCCCCAACGCTGGCCGCAACAACCGTTTCCGTTTTGGCTCAGTACCCGCCTGTATCCCGAATGGCCGTTTGCGGTGATGCCCCACGTTCCGGCGGATTTGGCCGAACAGGTGGCGATCGCCCTGCTGAAACTGCCCAAACATCACCCCGCCGCTAAAGCCGCCAATTCCCACGGCTGGACGATTCCGCTGAATTACCAACCCGTGCATGACTGTTTTCAGGTGTTGCAGGTGCCGCCGTATAAAGACTTTGGGCGGCAAGCGTCCAGTTTTGCCCTAGCGGTACAAGGCTCGCACCAAGGCTTATGGGACTGGAATTTGGAGACGGATGAGGTGTTTTATTCCCCACCCTGGAAGCAGATGTTGGGCTACGGAGACTCAGAAATCGGCAATCACTTCAGCGAATGGAAGCAGCGGATTCATCCAGAGGATTGCGATCGCGTCTTGGAATCGCTGCATCACTACTTCACAACCCCCACCAACCACCCATCCACCTATGAGTTGCAATACCGGATGCAACATCGGGAGGGGCACTATTTATGGATTTTGTGTCGCGGCACCCTGCTGCGCGATTTTGCTGGTAAACCCTATCGCATGGCCGGTTCTCACACCAACATTACCCAGCAGAAGCAAACGGAAGCGGAATTGCGCCAGTCGGAATTGCGGTTGCGCGAACAGACGACCCAACTTCAGACCGCATTGGACGATCTGCAACAAACCCAACTGCAACTGATCCACAGTGAAAAGATGTCCAGTTTAGGGCAGTTGGTGGCCGGGATCGCCCATGAAATCAACAATCCGATGAATTTTATCCACGGCAACCTGCTGCATCTGGAAGCCTATGTCAACGACCTCTTACACCTGATCGGGGTGGTGCAAACCCACTATCCCCAACCCGCGATCGCGGTACAAGCGGCCATGGAAGCGATTGACCTCCCCTTTCTTCAGGACGATTTGACCAAGCTGGTGCAATCGATGCGAATGGGGACAGAGCGGATTCGACAAATCGTCCTTTCCCTGCGAAATTTTTCCCGGTTAGATGAGGCCGAACTCAAAGCCGTCGATATCCATGAAGGCATCGACAATACGATCATGTTGTTCCAACATCGGCTGAAAGCCAAGCCCGGTAAAGTACCCATTCAGATCATCCGGGACTACGGCAATCTCCCGTTGATCGACTGCTATCCGGGACAACTGAATCAGGTGTTTGCCAACATTCTCAGCAACGCCTTGGACGTATTGGAAGAACCCCCATCCCCAACCGCCCCACCCAACCACTCACCACAGATTACGATTCAGACCCGCCTGCATTCCAACCGTCGGCTCGTCGTGACGATCGCCGATAACGGCTCAGGAATGCCAGAAGAGGTGCGGCAACGGATTTTCGACCCATTCTTCACCACGAAGGCGATCGGTAAAGGCACAGGTTTAGGGCTATCGATTAGCTATCAAATCATTGTGCAGCAACATGGTGGTCACTTCTCCTGCCATTCCGAGCTAGGGAGCGGCACCACCTTTCGGATCGAAATTCCCGCTGTTAATGGTATCCACGATACTTGACAGGTTAAGAGCGCACTCCCTAGACTGAATCTACGCTTAATCTACTAAATCCCAATCGGTTTACCGTATTTTATTCTGAATAACGCCTCAGAACTAGGCAAGGACTTTGGTTATGACGATCGCGATCGCCCGCCCCTCCGTTAATCCCCGTCGTTTCGCTTTATCGATTGCGCTATCTAGCCACCTGCAACGATGGCTGTATCGCCTAGGGTGGCATATCTGGTCCTACAGCACGATTTTCGGCATCATGGCCTTGGCGGCACTCAGTCTGGTCGTGCTCCACGGACATCAAACCCTATTGAACCTCCTGCACCCCACCGCACGACAGCCAAGAACCAACCGCAAGTAATTCCCTAGTCAGAACGATAAAATTAACGGTTGGTTGGGGCTACTGAGTTAGGAGCATTCAGAAAAACCGGGTTAGACAATGCGAAGGAAACAGGTTATGCCACGAGGAGTCGGTTTGTGACCTTAGAAACAGATGGTCAACCCCAGACCGCGATCGCCTATACCGATCTCTCACCCCAGCAACAACGGCAACGACTGGCAGAATTGGCGCGGGTGTTTCTGCGGTTGGGGGCGATCGCCTTTGGGGGGCCAGCAGCGCACATTGCCATGATGGATGATGAAGTGGTGAAGCGGCGGCAGTGGCTAGACCGGGAAACCCTGCTGGACTTGATTGGCATTACCAACCTGATCCCTGGCCCCAACTCCACCGAATTGGTGATTCACATTGGCTACCTGCGGGGCGGCTGGCGCGGCTTGTTGTTGGCCGGAAGCTGTTTTATTTTGCCCGCCATGCTGTTGGTGTGGGGCTTGGCGATTCTGTATGTCCATTACCAAGCCTTGCCACAACTGCATGGGTTACTCTATGGCATCAAACCCGTGATTATGGCGATTTTGCTGCAAGCCCTGTGGAAGTTAGGGCAGAAGGCCATCAAAGATCGCCCCACCATCCTGGCTGGGCTGCTGGCCATGGCGGGATACTTTTTTAAATGGAACGAAATTTTGCTGCTGGCGGGACTGGGGATCGCGGTGATGCTGGCTAAGCAAGTGCTGGCTCAAAACAATGGGCGCAAACCGCCCACCCTAGGAGGATTTTTCCTGCCATTGGCTGGCCTGACTGCTCCTGGCCTGACTGCTCAGATTGGCACTACAGGCGCGATCAGTGGCACAGTTACGACCAGCTCCGTCAGTTGGGTCACTGTATTTTGGTTTTTCCTCAAAATTGGCTCTGTCCTCTACGGCAGTGGCTATGTACTGCTGGCGTTTTTGCAACGGGAATTGGTGGATCATCAGCAATGGCTGACCTCGCAACAATTGCTGGATGCGGTGGCGATCGGCCAATTTACACCGGGGCCTGTGTTTACCACCGCCACGTTTATCGGTTATTTGCTAGCGGGGCACGGCGGGGCGATCGCAGGCACGGTTGGCATCTTTCTACCCGCCTTTGCCTTCGTGTGGTTGGTGAATCCCTGGGTGGCGAAACTGCGGCAATCCCCCTGGACGAGTGGATTTCTGGATGGGGTGAATGCGGCTTCGCTGGGGTTGATGGCAGCGGTGACCGTGAATTTGGGACAGGCGGCGTTGATTGATGGCCTGACGGTGGCGGTGGCGATCGTGACGGCGATCGCCCTCTTCCGTTTGCAAGTCAATTCCGCCTGGTTGGTCTTAGCGGGCGGGATGATTGGCCTCGCAGCCCAGTTTGTGACAGCCCAGTTATAGCCGCTATAGCCGCAGCCGCGATCGCAGCTTAATCCCCACTCCCGTGCCGCACAAGGCAAAGGCAATCCACAGCCAACCATGCAAACTGGTGGAGGCAATGCCGCCGAAATAGGCTCCCACATTGCAACCAAAGGCTAACCGCGCCCCATAACCCATCAGCAATCCACCGACAACCGCCGCCCCTACCGCCCGTTGAGACGGTGGGGTACGCAGGCTCAATCGACCGGCGAGGGCAGCGGCTAAGGCAGCACCGACGATTACGCCCAAGTTGGTCAGGGAAGTAAAGTCAGTAAAAATAGGATTGGCGAGGGCTGTTGCCCCTACGCCCTGACTCCAAAACTCGCTGGTGGCCGGATTCCAGCCGAACAGTTGGGCGAGTTTGGCTCCCCAAAGGGTGAAGCCCCAGGTCACCCCCCAAGGCCGACCCGCCACCAACAATGTGAGCCAATTTAAGACCGCCAGCCCGATCGCGCCGATCACCACTGACCAAGGGCCATACAGCCACGTGGTTCCCGTTGGCCGGATGGACAAACGAGGCCGCTGGGACTGCGATCGCCACAGTCCCCACGCCAGCAGTCCCAACACCGCCAGTTGCACCGCGCCGCCTGACCAACCCCAGGTTTGCAGCAAGGAAATCGGCGGCAGTTGGGGTAAGAATTGCCATGCGGAACTGGTTAAACTGGCCCAAAATGAGCCAACCATAAACGTCAGCAAGGTGATCAGCATCAGGCCACTGCCGCCGCCAATGGTATACAGAGTGCCGCAGGCACAACCGCTGCCCAGTTGCATTCCCACACCAAATAAAAACGCCCCAATGGCTCCCTGCACCGCCACCGGAGCCACCGCCCCCCGCACCGTTGCGCCGCCAACCGAGCCGTGCAGCAACACGGGCATAAATAGCAGGGTGGCGATCGCCAACATCAGCAGTTGCGCCAAGATGCCATCCACTTCGCCCGAAACGAACCATTTGCGGTAGGCCGAGGCAAAACCAAAGCTGGCATGGTAGAGGGTGAGGCCAAACCCCAGTCCCAGCACAAACAGGCAACTGTTGCGCCAACCAATCGGCAGCAGTGCCACGGTGGCAACGAGGGCGATCGCCAACACCATCCCGACCAATCGCCATTGCGGTTGGGGATGCACCCGTTGGCTGGGGCTTGCTTGAGTCGTCGTCATGGTCATCGTCACTACAGGTGAGAATATCGGGGGTCAAGATGGGTAGAGCTTATCCCAATACAGATTGGCTAGGGGCGAAGTTGCTAGGGATGACCTCACCACTGAACTTGGGCTTGGGTTTGGGTTTAGGGGACGGCTTGGGCGATCGCGAGGGTTTAGGCGAAGGGGGGGGATCGGTGGGGACACAACTGGCGATCTGGAGTCCGGGATGATGGCGATCGCCCCAATGGTGATCGACGGTGATCCGGGCAGCCATCTGCGCTAGCGGGCTGAGGGATGGCGCAGCGGGGACAACTCCAGCAGGGGGCGAGGCGATCGCGGTCATCGCGACGAGGACGATGGCGAGAAGTCCGCCGAACCACGCGCCCATCCTGCCGATCGCTAGCTGGATTGGGTTGAGTGTAAGTTTGGGTGTGATCATCGACTGCATTGTTCCATGAGGAGAGGACAAACCCGTCCGACTTTAATCATCGAAAAGTCGATTGACAAACTGTGGTTTAAGTTGATTGTCTCATGGGATCGGAGAATTCGGCAATCCGTTAGCCTGCCCCGCTGCTGTTTGCATGGCTGCTTGGCTTTGGGCTAATCCCCGCGAAGACACGGGATTGGCGGGATAACGTCTTAAATCCGCTTGGTAGGTGGCCGCAGCCTGGGTTGGCTCACCCGCTGCTAACAGCACTGCCGCCAGCGATCGCCGCACGGGTGATGGCCAGGGCGGTGGCTCGTCGTATAACAGCGCATCTTCGCGAGCGATCGCCTGCTGTAACCACTGGATCGCCGTTGGCCAGTCCTGTTGCTGTGCCGCCATTTCCCCTGCCAACACATCAGCGGCAATGTGCAGCAAATCGGCGGCGCGGTTGACCTCCCACAAGGTCACCCCAACCAATGCCGGACTATTGGCCAGTTGACGCACCTGTTGCCATGACTGCCGTGCCGCCGCCAGATTCCCCATGCCAACCTGCGCCCGTCCCCGCGCATAGTGCCACACGCCCGTTAAATAGGCCAAATCCGCATCGGGGGGCGGTTGCGACAAAATTTGCTCCCATTGGCCAAATTGCACCAAGGTGTACAGGGGCAAGGCCAAATAGTGTTGCAGAGTGCCATAGCCCGGTTGCCGGACAAGCTGCTGATCCACTAAAGCCGCCACCTGCTGGGCAGTTTGGGTCGCCAAGGCAGACTGCCCCGTCAACATGGCGATTGACCAGAGAAAATGGTAATTGTGGGGACGGTAGGCATAGGCAAACACATCCGTGGGCGCGTAGTCAGAGGCAGTTTGGTCGGCAACGGCGATCGCCCGTTGGTTCACAGCAATGGCATCGGCGTAACGTCCCACCCGCAGATAAATGTGGGAGGGCATGTGAATCAGGTGGGCAATGTCCAAATCCAACTGCCGCAACCGATCCGCCACCGCGATCGCCCACTCTGGATGCTGGGCTTCTACCGCATGGATATAGATATGCAGCGCACCGGGATGATGGGGATATCGCTGAAGCACAGACTCCAATAGCGTCACGACTTCTCGACCCACACTGGTTAACTCCCCTGTGGGCGACCACACCTGCCAGCCTACGCTGTCCATTAATCCGGCAGCTAACAACGTGGCCGCATCTGGATCAGTGGGATCCTCTGCCACCACCGTTCGCATCGCTTGGATGTAGTCCCGTTGCGCCGTCTGGGGGGTGGCCTCTCCGTCGGCATAGGCGCGTGCCAATGCCGCAATCCATGACCGTTCCGCCGGACTCGCCCCCTCGCTGTGAGAAATCGCCTGCTGGATGGCCACTTGAGCCGCCTGCCATCGCGGCTGATCCATCCCGCCGCTACCTGCGGCACCAATTGCGTAGGCCATCCCCCAATAGCAAATGGCACAGTCCGGATCGAGACTGACTGCGGTTTGAAATACCCGCGCCGCCGCCTCTCGGTTAAAGCCATAGATCAACAACAGGCCGCGATCGAACTGCCGTTGCACAGTGGCAGACGGTCTGGAAATGGCATGGTGATAGCCCGCTGCCGCAACCGCTGGCATCTCCGCCGCCAATCCAGGCGCAGCAGCAAAACAGCCCAGGATCAGTAGGGCGATCGCCACCAGTAATCCCACCCGGAGTTGCCTCACCCGGAGTTGATTAATTCGATATCGCAGCATCATCTTCACAGCAGCATCGGGATGATCAGCCTGAACAGGCATCTTTCTGTAACGGTAAAGCAGTTTGTCTAGAAATCCCACCTTGTCCCAAAATCCCAACGTTGTAGTCTGGGCGACGTGGTTTCCCCAACGATCTGTGAAATGCTCTTAATTTAGTCAATTAATCTACTGTAAATCAATCGACTAATAGTAGATTAAGCACCTCTTCATCTATTAATTAGGAGTTCAGTTATGGCTGTGCGATCGCGATGGCTCGGCATGAAATGGCCGAAATTGATTAGAAGACCCCAGTGGTTTATGGTCTTGACAGCATTGGTGGCCAGCTTTTTAGTATTGCCCATGGTGATTGCCCCATCCATGGCCGCTCCCGGTAAAAGTAGCATTCAATTTGTTTCACCCGAATGGGTCACCGCCAACAGTAAAGACCCGAATCTGCACGTCTTAGATGTGCGGAATGCTCCCCTCGACTACATCTCAGCCCATTTGCCCAACGCGGTCAATATTGCCGAAACCACCTTCCGGGGGCCAAATGGATTTCTGCCTGTGCAGTATTGGCAACCGGCAAAACTAGCCGAGACCTTCTCCAAGGCCGGCGTATCCAATGGCGACAAAGTGCTGGTCTATGCCAATGGCAACGATGTTCTCGGAGCCACCATGGTCGCCTACCTGCTGGAGCGGTCTGGGTTGAAAAATATCTACGTCTTGGATGGCGGTTTTGCAGGGTATAAAGCTGCCGAACAACCCCTGACCAAGGTGTTTCCCCGCTATAGCCCTGGGAAGTTCAGCGTTCAAGATGATCCATCGATTCGCGTGTCGTTAGAGCAAGTCCGGCAACTGATTGGCAAACCAGGGGTGGTGTTTATCGATCCGCGTCCCCCGGAATTGTTCCGAGGTGAAAAGGATATTTGGCTCCGCAATGGCCACATTCCGGGCGCACGCAATATCCCCTGGCCAACCTTCACAGAAGCGAATAATGCTCAGGAGAATTTGAAAAATCCCCACAAGCTGAAATCCTTGGATGCAATTCGCACCCTGTTGGCCGAACGGGGCATCAAACCGTCGGATGACATTATCGTCACATGCAGCACGGGACGGGAAGCCACTTTGCAGTATGTCGTGCTGAAACACCTCCTCGGCTATCCCAAAGTCCGCGTCTATGAAGGGTCTTGGACGGAATACAGTACCACCAATTTGCCCGTTGAAACAGGGGCAGAAAAAGCCGCCTAAGCAATTGGTTAGGGAGTTGCTAAATAGCGGGATGAATTGAAACTTTGTTTCAATTCATCCCGCTATTCTCTCATTCCTAAATTCAGCAACGCCCGATGGTTTAAGGATTCCTCGAATCAGTTGATGATCAAAGGATTTAGAGCAACATCTGTGATGATCCCGCAAGGCGTAGGGGCGAAGCATTCCGG
>CAZJZR010000048.1:0-11627 GCA_964550475.1 uncultured bacterium | reverse complement strand
GTGCTGCGCCACCTCCGCCAACCGCGTGTTGATCGTTTTCGCCAACTCCGTCCCCCCGGTCATGGAGGAAATCAGCAACGGTGCCCCCAGTGATTTACCCAAGAACGTAGTCCGGAGATCAATCTCATCCCGATTCAGTTCCGGCAAGCAAGCGTGGGTAAACCGATACCGCTCCAACCCACTGGTCATCTCCCGACACTGCACATCCCCGGTCAAACACAACTGAATGTGATCCGCCTTCCGAGTCTGGATCTCCGTAGTGGTGCCATGGTCAGACGTATCCATGCCCGTGGTTGCAAGGATTTCGGTCGTCGTGTCTGTATAGGCTGTCATCAGGGTAAGGCAGTGGATTTATGGATACATCTTAAATGTAAGTCAAAGAATAGGGCTAGGGTTGATGCCTTAAGTACGCCAGAATAAAAATGGCACAATAAAAATTACACTCACTAAACTGAATTCGTTGAATTAACCGGCTGAAATTACCTGTCTGAACTGTTGTCCCACTATGATTCCAGATGTCCTGAAAGGATTTATTGCCCTGACCCTGATCTTTGTGCCGTTGGAGCGGTTGTGGTCGGTGCAGTCTCGCCCTGTCTTGCGTCGCCAATGGGCAACGGATGTGTTTTACTACTTCAGCGGCTATTTCGTGGGGCGGTTAGGGACGGCGATTTGTGCTGTGTTGGCCATGGGGGCATTGAGCCACATCGTTAGTCCTGACCTCCGCCAGACCGTTGCCAACCAACCCTTGGGCTGGCAGTTTGCCGAAGCGGTGCTAATTGGTGAGGTGGGCTATTACACCGCCCATCGGTTGCAGCACACTGTACCCTGGTTGTGGCAGTTTCACGCCATCCACCACAGTGCCGAATCTCTCGATTGGTTGATCACGGTGCGGATGCATCCATTGGATCAATTAATGGCGAAGATTATGCAGGTCTTGCCCCTGTATCTGTTAGGGTTTAGTCCCCAGTTGTTTGTGGTGTATGCCCTGTTTTCAGCGGCGATGGCGTTTTTCATCCATGCCAATCTGCGGGGACGATTTGGCTGGTTCAACTGGGTGCTGGCCACGCCGGAATTCCATCGCTGGCACCACGCCAATCAACCTGGCCTGTATGACAAAAATTTCGCCGCCCATTTACCGATCATGGATTGGCTATTTGGCAGCTTTTATCTGCCCCGTGCGTCAGAACGTCAGTTGCCACTGCGGTATGGGGTGCGGGAATTGGTGCCATCCGGTTATTTGAATCACCTCGTGTATCCGTTTCCCAGAGTGGTTGCCATGCTCAAACCAAACATCCGCAAGCTGCCTCGCTGGGTGCAGTTAGTCCTGCGACCATTGCCGTTATGTCTGTTGCTGGCCATTGTCGCGGTGGGATCGATTACAGGGATGGCAGCGGCGAATCATCTGAGTCTGCCGATGTTTTTGAGCAGTTTGGACATTCCACGGGTGACGGTGACGCAGCTCAAACAGGGACAGGTCTTGGGGAAGTCGCAACGAGTGATTTTGCTGGATGTGCGATCGCCGGAAGAATACAACGAAGACCACATTGCAGGCAGTGTTTGGGTGCCGATTACGGATATCGAAGCCGGATTTGGGGTTGATCAAGTGGTGAGTCAAGTTCGGGCGATCGCCCAAACGGCTCCGACCCAACCCCAACCCACGCTCGTGATTTATTGCGCGACCGGCCCTCGGTCAATTCGAGCCTACAACGCCTTAGCTAAAACGGGGTTGCCGATGGCGGTGCTGCAAGGAGGCTTTGATGGCTGGCGATCGCAGATCCCCGCCAGCCAAGACCGGGAGGTGCTAACTTCGCTGCAAATGCCCCGTTAAGGCATACCCGTTAATCTGTTAAATAATCTGGCAAATCTGGCAAACCTAACAATGGCTCATTCATCGTCCCAAACATCGCCGAGGTTAGAAGAGGATGCCGCCGAGTCGGGAGGGTCGAATGGGGCGATCGCGGTTTCCGGTTGATCAGGTGCAGTTGGGGTGGGTTGAGTTGCAGGTGGTTCCGCATCTCTCAGTTCCGGCAAATCCTTCAGTTCCGGCAAAATAGTCGGCACTGGAAAACCGAGTAAGGTGAAGGTTTGGGAAATTTCTGTGGCGGCAAGGGGTTGGGTGCTGGCAAAGGTAGACTCGGACGTTAGCAACACCCGCAACACACTAACGGGGACTTGCAAAAATAGATTGGCCAATAGAAAGGCGATCGCGGCGATCAACACCCCCAACAGATGCAGATTCGGAGCTAGGGGATTAATTGGTGCGGCGATCGGGGCAAATTGATACAGTTCCCAACCCACCACCGCCAGCACCACTGCCGTCACCGCCGCCGCTAACTGATAGGAGCCGCTACGGAATAGACGGAGAATCATTTGTTGCTGGGGCGTTAGGCGATCGGGCTTGAGGGCAATGAATAACAGGCTGTAAATGTAAAACGGGCGTTGCCACTGCATCCACAAAATCGGCGTAATACCCAAACCTGCGATAAATAGGAATTCCAAGAAAACAGGTAACACGGGATCACCCGTGGCCAGCGCGACTAAACACACGCCTAGCCATAACGGCACCGCTGCGATCCCCGCCAGATGCAGCCATAGGTAGGGATCGGATTTAAAGGATCGACTCACGTCCATTTACCTTTTACCTTACCAAGTTGTTACTTGCAGCCAAGTCCACGGAGCCATCAAGTAGCCCCATATACGACCCTATCAGGACTGAGCCACTTTTCACTAAAAAACAAGTTTCGCTCAAGAATAAGCTCAAGAATAAGTCGTTGCAATTACTGGCAACAAACACGGATTGCTCAACACGGATTAGACCTCTTGCACATTGCATGAAAGTCAATTGTTGAGTTGCCAAGATCTTCGCCCTCACCCTAAATCCCTCTCCCAAATTTGGGAGAGGGACTTTGAATCTGGCTCCCCTTCTCCCCAATTTGGGAGAAGGGGTTGGGGGATGAGGGCAGAGATTGGCGGCGTAGAACCTAATTTGCAAGAGGTCTATTGATCAGGTGAACCGCCGAGATTGACCGCTGGCTTTTCAGCAATGCCGTACAATCGAATGGCTAAATAATGGCTCATCACCAGATTGGATCCATGGGTGCTGTCGGCGGCATTATTCTTTGCCTGAGCTATATTGTCGGATTGTTGACCACCGCTGTGGCTGCGCGGGTGTATGGCCTGCCGCTGGGGGGCGTGGTGCTGTTGGGACTGGCGGCGATCGCGGCCATTCTCGTACCCCGCTGGTGGCGCACAGGTCCCCGCTGGTGGGTGTGGGTGGCGGCAGGACTGGTGGGCTTCGCGGCAACTTTTTACTTCCAATGGCGACTGCCCCAGCCCGGTGAGGCCGACATCAGCCGCTTTGTCTACGATCCCAGCGGAGATACCCCTCAGCAAGTCGTGGTGGTGGATGGCAATATTGCCAGCACACCCCGCCTAACCCGCAGTCAAAAGGTACAGTTTTGGTTAGAGGCTCGCCGCTACCGGGAAATTGTGGGGGGCGATCGCCCCCCCAATGCCGGACAGGAAGTAACCGGAAAACTTTACGTCACCGTCCCGCTGTTGCAAGGTACTGGATTGCGTCCGGGGCAACGGGTACAACTGGTGGGCAGTTTATACAGACCCAAACCAGCCCTGAATCCTGGTGGTTTTGACTTCCGCGCCTATCTGGCTCAGGAGGGCGGCTTTGCCGGATTAAGTGCCCGTCAAGTTACGATTCAGCAAAGCCCCTGGGGGTGGTGGACGTTACGACAGCGCATTCTCCGTGCCCAAGTGCGGGGCTTGGGTAGTCCAGAGGGTCCCTTACTGAGTGCCATGGTGCTGGGAGGACGGGCGATCGACCTGCCCTTTGAGCTACGGGATCAGTTTGCCCGCATTGGTCTTTCCCATGCCCTTGCCGCCTCTGGTTTCCAAGTTTCGTTAGTGTTGGGGGTGGTGCTGGCTCTGACCCAACGGTTTGCCACGCGGGTACAGTTTAATGCCGGAGTGCTCGCGCTGCTTGGCTTGGTGGGGTTGACTGGAGTACAGCCATCGATCTTGCGGGCGGCGATTATGGGTTTTGGTGCTTTGTTTGCCTTGCTCACCCGCCGCCAAACCAAATCCTTAGAATCGTTGATCTTAGCTGCGACAATCTTGTTGTTGATCAATCCCATCTGGATTTGGGATTTGGGCTTCGAGTTTAGTTTTTTGGCCACATTGGGACTGTTGGTGACCGCTCCGCCCATCATGGCCGCTTTGGACTGGCTCCCCCCCGCGATCGCCTCTGCCTTGGCCGTTCCCCTCGCCGCCTACCTGTGGACGTTACCGCTACAACTGTACACCTTTGGCTTAGTATCCCCCTACAGCATTCCCGCCAATGTGTTGGCGACTCCGTTGATTTCGATCATCAGTTTGGGGGGAATGGTGAGTGCGTTGGTGGCGTTGATCTGGCCGTGGGCAGGCAGCGGTGTGGCGTGGTTGTTGTATTACCCCAACCATTGGTTAATTCAACTGGTGGAATATTGCCAGCAGTTACCGGGTAGTGCGATCGCCGTGGGCACCCTCTCCACCTCCCAACTAATGGCTCTCTATACCGTGTTTGGTCTGGTGTGGTTGTTTAGTCTGATCAAACAACGGTTGGCGGATCAGTCAGGACTGGCAGCGGCTAATGGGTCTGCGACTGCCACCACTGGCACCGCCAACCAACCCATTCCCATCCAATCCGCCCCGACTGCGAGAGCCAAAGCACAAGCACAGTCATCTAACGCTCCAGCCCTGAGTCGCTGGACACTTCCAGTGATTTTCGTCGCCTTACTGGTCAGTACAACTTTGGTGATTGTGCCGCTGTGGCAAGCGCAATCGGCGTTGGTGCAAGCGACTGTTTTATTCGCCTCTAGCACGCCCATTGCGGTTGTCCAAGATCAGGGCAAGGTGACCGTAATTAATAGCGGCGATGAACGCACCGCCAGCCTGACTATCCTGCCGTTTTTGCAAAAGCAGGGGATTAACCATCTGGATGGCGCGATCGCTACCTTGACGGCGGCGAGGTTCCGTCAAGGTTGGCCTGTGCTGCTGCGACAATTTCCTACCCAAGCGTTTTACGATTTGCCTGCACTGCCAGATAATCCGCTGAATCGCCAAACCGACCAAACCATCATCGGTCTGGTCAACCAACATGGCACTTATCAGACGCTTACTATTGGCCAATCGGCACAGGTCGGCAGTATGGTTGCCCGTCCCCTGTCCTTGTCGCCCACGATCTGGCAATTTCAGTTCCAAAGCCAGTCGTGGCTATGGTTGGGACGGTTGGAATTGGATCAACAAGACCAATTGGCAGCGGCCAACCGGCTGCCCCGTAGTACGATCCTGTGGTGGTCAGGCGATGCCTTGCGCGGTGAGGTGATCGAGGCGGTGCAACCCCAATGGGCGATCGCCACAGGCACCATCGATCCCCAAACCGCCAGCGAATTCCGTCAACGCAACATCACCATTTTTTCCACCGTGCAGGATGGGGCATTGCGCTGGACTCCCGACTATGGGTTAGAAAAAACGTTAGATGAGGAGGACTGGGGCAAATTGCGCTAAAGCAATTCACATCGCAACAATTTACGATCGTTACGATCGCAGCAACCGCTCCGGCACCACAATTAACGTATTCCCCTCGCGCCCAATCACATACACGGGCTGATTCGCCTCAATTTCAATCTCACTATCATTACACCGGGCTTGCCAAGAATTGCCTTCATACTGCACCCGTCCCGTCTCCCCCTTGGGAATTGCCGTTAACGTTTTTCCCTGTTGCGAATCTTCAATGCCCGTAATCCGGCGTTTGGGCAGGAAGCGGCGGGTCAACACCACCAACCCCACCGATAACCCCATCCAAATCACCACTTGCAGCCCAAAATAAGGGACTACGATAGCCACCAATGCCACCAACAGGGCACTAATTCCCATGGCGAATTCAATAAATGCAGTGGGAAGGAACAATTCCATCAAGCAAAGAATTGCTCCAATCACCAGCCAAAGCAGGGTTGGGTTCATGGATGTGTCTGAGAATACGAAGCAATTGATCAGGGTCGGTCGTCCCAGTCGCCCCAACGTCAGTCATGAATCGTTATGGTTTAAGAACAGTTATGTCTTGCACGATCCACTCAAGGTTTGGTAGCGTCAGTAGGTTAAAACCGCACCTATCACCATTAAACTTACTGCATAACCGGGTGTCATCCAGTGGGTTGGCACTAGGGTTTAACTGCATTCTGAAAACTCAGTATTCTGAAAACTCAGTATCTGAAAACTCAGTATCTGAAAACTTAGTATTCTGAAATCTCACTGTTTTGATTTATCGGCAATCACGGGGATGAGCCAAACCGCATCACCAACAAATCGATACCTATGGGCTGTTGGATCGACCGCTGCCCAGATCCCGCAGCATACCTTGGTCAGCGATCGCTATCAGGTGATTGCCCCACACATCTGGCTGGACACCAAACCGGATCAACTGCCGTTGATTCCGGCCACCCTACCTGCCAGTATTACGCCCTATTTGCGGTTATACGCCCATCGGCTACACCTACCCCAAGTCTTTGGCTTCTGTCAGCCTAATGAAGCGATCGCGTCTTTTGTGTTGCTCTTAGACCAAGCCCCCTTCGCTGCCGATGGGCAACTGTATCCCAGCTTGGAAACCGCTTGGTCTGAAGCTACCACCACCCGCCAACTCTATTGGCTGTGGCAAATGTTGCAACTCTGGCAACCCTTAGTCGGTCAGGGGGTGGCTTCTAGTTTGTTAAGTTTGGACAATCTGCGGGTACAGGGATGGCGGCTATGGTTGCGGGAACTGTTCGCGGATGGCATTCAGCCGCGATCGGATGATGACCTATCCGACAGTGCTGAAACCGCTTCACCCCTTGGCTTAACCCATCTAGCAGACTGTTGGCAAACCCTGCTGCAATTGACCGCAGTCACCATGCCACAGGCGTTACATCAGCAATTGGTCAGCCTGTGTCAACAAATGCAGTCTCAAGGCGATCTATCCGAGATCGCTGTGTCCCTGAACCAGCTCCTGTTGGAACAAGCCGCCCAACTGCCACTGAATTTGGAAGTCTGGGGCGCGACCGACTCCGGCCCCCGCTACAACCACAACGAAGATACCTGCTATCCCCTCGCTACTGACCTCCACGCGCAAACCGACAGCGAACAACAACTGCTGCCTTACCTCACCCTCGTCTGTGATGGCATTGGTGGGCATGAAGGCGGAGAAGTAGCTAGTCAGTTGGCCGTGCGATCGCTAAAATTGCAAGTCCTAGCCATGTTAAAGGACTTGCAGAAGCAACCGGAACTGCTGCCTCCAGAATTAGTGATGAAGCAACTCGCTGCCTATGTGCGGGTGGTGAATAACTTGATCGCAGGACAAAATGACACCCAAGGCCGCGAAGCCCGCCGCCGCATGGGGACAACGTTGGTATTGGCGTTGCAATTTCCTCAACCCGTGCGATCGGTCAATAGTGACAACGGCCAAGCCAGTAATAGCCATGAACTGTACCTTGCCCATGTGGGTGATAGCCGCGCCTATTGGATTACGCCTAACTATTGCCAATTGTTAACGGTCGATGATGATGTGGCCGGGCGCGAAGTCCGCATGGCGCGATCGCTACACCAAGAAGCCTCCCAACGCCGCGATGCCAGTGCCCTCACCCAAGCCATGGGCACCCGTGACTCCGAATTTCTCCGTCCCACCATTCAGCGGTTTATCTTGGAGGAAGATGGTCTACTGTTACTCTGTTCCGATGGCCTCACCGATAACGGTTGGGTGGAACAAAGCTGGCAAAAATATGCCCTCCCGGTGTTAAAAGGCGACTCCACCGTCGAAGAAGCCGTACATTCCTTGGTCAACTTGGCGAACCAATTCAACGGCCACGACAATGTTTCCGTTGTCCTCACCCGTTGCCTGGTTTCACCCCAATATCCTGTGCATCAGCCCATGGTTGCCGCCCCATTGACCTACACCCCCGAAGCCCCAGACCCAGAATTAACCACCGCCTCCCACGATTTGCTCTACGACAGCGAGGACGCAGAAGCCGAAACTGCACAGTGGGAATCCAGCCCTCACACCGCTAAACGTCGTCGCCAACTGCAAACCTTCCTATCCCTAGGGATGGTGTTCTTGATCGGTACAGTTGTGGGATTAGTCGCTTGGGCACAGGTCGATCCAGAGGGATTTCGCTCTCTCTTTGGCATCGAAGACCCTCAGCCCGCTGCCTCTCCTCGCCAATCCGCTCCGTAACCGATCGTCAACAAGACGAGATTTTGTCTTGAGGACGACAACTCACAGAACCCGAAGTAAGGAAAAAGTACCGTCTTATGTGAGGATAGGTAATGCGGTGTCCGAGGACACCAAATTTATTCACCGTCATTCTAAAGAGCATCGAAAATCTATGAAGGTTAGTGCTGGTGACAATTTCCCCGTTGGAACCCGTGTTCGGGTAAAGGAATCTGTCATCATTTATCACCATCCCGAACATCGCAACGCAGGCTTTGACATCAAAGGGATGGAAGGGGAAGTGGTGTCTTTGCTAGATGAATGGGAAGGCCGTCCAGTCAGTGCCAATTTCCCGGTTTATGTTAAATTTAGCCCCAAATTCAAGGCACATTTGCGAGACACGGAGCTAGAAGCCATTTAGCCGTTCCAGGATTGCACCAGACTGCCAACGGTTGGCAGTTGGTTAGGAATTGAACGTTTGGCATGGTTGATTTGTAACCGTTCACTCCCCGTCAGGGGAGGAACAAGCGGGCACAGCCCGCAACATTTTTTCCATCGGGGGATGTGAATGGTTCCCAACCAACACGGTCTAGTTTTGTGTCACATTGGCAGGCATAACTTCACAGCCGATGACAGGTAATTTAGTAATTCAAGTGACCCATCACTAAACGTGTTGGGGGCAGCGATCGCCTTCCATACTGAAATTGTGCGTCTACAATCTTCATTGTTGGTCTACTGAATACTTGGCTCTTTGAGGACTGTGATATTCCTGCCATGAATCCGCCTGACGATTCTCAACCGCCTGACTCCAACTCTCCCGAAACCACTATGGCCGCACAATCCTCGCCCGATGAGATCGATCTGGGTGCAGCTTTAGTTGAATTGGAGCGATCGCTAACCGCCTTAAAAACCCGCTACACCGAAATCACCCACGCGGAACAGGAGAGTGCAGATCTGCAACTTGCCCTGAATGCCCACAAACGCCAACTGAAAAAACATCGCCAAGATCCAGAACTGCGGGCAGAAATTCAGCGGATTCAGGCAGAAATCGAACGTTTAGAACTCACGCTCGAAAGCCGCTTACTGAATTGGTCCAGCCTGCGTGACCTTTTTTGGATGGCTGTGCGATTTGGCGGATTAGGGATAATCATCGGTTGGCTGTTGCGATCGTGCACTAGCTCTTAGCCACCCATTTCAATTCTCATAGCCGGAGATGGGTTATTCCTAGACCGTTTACCCTCTTGCCCAGTGAGAATCTTGGCTAGATTGAACCTGTTGGATCAATTAGCACCAGATCAGTTAGGGACGTGCAGAGTAATAGTGTACCCACACCGCTACCTGTAGGGACACGGCATTGTGTCATCGGTTGTATAGTTAACCCCCTAACGTCGCCCATTAGTCATACCCCTCCCAAAGGTTAACGGTTCGTTTGGTAGATCTAAACCACAGCGATAGATCTGCGTAGGGGCAGGTTTTGCCGTCAAATTAACAATCGTAGCGAAAGTTTCTCGGCTAAACCTGCCCCTACACCTCGCGGAACTCAACCAGAGGGGCTGGCTTTGCGTCACATCTGGAGGCATAACCTTACATCTGATGACACATTGCCGTGTCCCTATGCCTATCACGGGGATATTATTTTCCCGCACTCCCTTAGCAGCAGAAAAGGGTCATAGCATCGTCTTGCCCAACAGATTGCCACCAAGCTGCATAACGAAAATCCCCAACTTCACCTGTGAAGTTGGGGATTTTCATCGCCATCCTTAGCGAATTAACCAAAAAGACAATTCAAAATTGGAATTTAACCAGAGAAGTCATTCTGGCCATAACGGATTGATTTTATAAGCAAAACAGCCAGAATAATAAGCCTCGCCGTGGATGGCAACGGAGTAGAGTTGTAAGCAAACTAACCCAAATAATCAAACGAAATATAGCCGCTTGCGGTGGAGTGAGCTATGCCCGCTCCACTCAAACCCTTAACTAATAGTGTCTTGACTAATAGTGTCTTGGGCGATTTGGCTGTGCCTCATAAATCTGAGAATTGCTATATCCCAAGGGGGAAATTTCTGAACCATGAGTTGATTGGTAACTCATGTTTGATCATTAATCTGAACTGCTGAAGTAACAGTTCATAGCCGTTGACAGGGTTGTGAGCTATCCTCACGTCAATCAAACGCCTAACCAATCACCAACACCTAACCAATCACCAATAACGGTTTTAAGTTAATGGCTTTGCGTTGATTGACTGCACCTCATAAATATGAAAAGTGCTATAGAGTCAAGCTGTAGAGTTAATTAGTTATAGAACTAATTATCAGAACTCACGCTGGCTAAACGCTCGTATTTCAAAGCTTGCAACTGTTGCAATAAAGAGTCTACCTCAGCACGAATGTGGAAGAATTCTTCCTGCTGATCTGCGTTGTAAATAGCCCGAACCTTAGCTTGCAGAGGGTCGTTTGCTTCAGAACTAGCAGGCTTTGGCTCACAAACAAGACTCTGGGAACTGGAATGCATAGAACGTTGACTAGACATCAAAGGTAACCCAAGTAAATATACTCACTCACACATCTTTCGATTGATTGTAACCTGAGCTTTACACTTGATAACAGATAAATCGGATACTTTTTGATCATCATTAGACACTTTTTGAATTGGTTACGCTTAACCCTAGGGATGGATGACGGGCTAGGGTTGGCGATCGCGATAAACTGATAACAAGCCCAGCCCACCACCCTGGGTTCCACCCTGACGACTTTTTGGTTTAGAACACCCGTGACTCTAACTCTCTCTACAACCGACCCAACTGGCTCCTCCACAACTCAACGACCCTGGCCGGGACTAATTGAAGCCTACCGTCCCTATTTACCAGTCACCGAAACTACGCCAGTGGTGACGTTGCTAGAGGGAAACACTCCACTGATCCCGGTACCTGCGATCGCCAATCGCATTGGCCGCCAAGTCAAGGTATATGTCAAATTCGATGGTCTCAACCCCACAGGTAGCTTCAAAGACCGGGGTATGACCATGGCAATTTCCAAAGCTAAAGAAGCCGGAGCACAAGCCGTGATCTGTGCCAGCACGGGCAACACCTCCGCCGCTGCTGCTGCCTATGCCCGCCGAGCCGGAATGCGAGCCTTTGTGCTCATTCCCGATGGCTATGTGGCACTGGGCAAGTTAGCCCAAGCGTTGCTCTACGGCGCAGAGGTCTTGGCGATTAAGGGCAACTTCGATCGCGCCCTAGAGATTGTCCAAGCCATGGCCGAACATTACCCCGTCACATTGGTCAACTCCCTCAACCCCTACCGCTTAGAAGGTCAAAAAACGGCTGGCTTTGAAGTGGTCGATGCCTTGGGTAACGCTCCCGATTGGTTGTGTATCCCCGTGGGTAATGGCGGCAACA
>CAZJZR010000047.1:0-11697 GCA_964550475.1 uncultured bacterium | reverse complement strand
GGGAGTTGCGGGAAAATAATATCCCCGTGATAGGCGTAGGGACACGGCAATGTGTCATCGGCTGTATAGTTAACCCCCTAACGTCGCCCATTAGTCATACCCCTCCCAAAGGTTAACGGTTCGTTTGGTAGATCTAAACCACAGCGATAGATCTGCGTAGGGGCAGGTTTTGCCGTCAAATTAACAATCGTAGCGAAAGTTTCTCGGCTAAACCTGCCCCTACACCTCGCGGAACTCAACCAGAGGGGCTGGCTTTGCGTCACATCTGGAGGCATGACCTTACATCTGATGACACAATGCCGTGTCCCTACAGGTAGCGGTGTAGGTACATTATTAATCTGCACATCCCTAACCGCTCACTCCTCGTCAAGGGAGTGAACGGTTCCGTTGGATGAAGTGGCACTTCGTGCCACTTCATCCTGCTCTTCAGCCCCACCAACAGGCTTGCTAAAATCCCATGTCATCCGCTTGATTTTGATATAGTGTTGGCTTGTGAACGGTTTAGGACTATGCCGATGTTGAGTCACAAATTGGGTCAGAAAACTGGCAAAACGCTAATGTCAGGGTTGGCGATCGCTGCTCTGACTGCCCTTGGCTTACCCCCTGCCCCCGCCAGTGCCAATTCCTACCAAACCTGCGCCCGGAATCTGCAAGCGGTGGGAATTACGGCTGAAGCCGCCGCTGCCGCCTGTGCCAGCATGTTGAAGCCGGAAGCTTTGTCCAGTTGTGTGGTGAGTATCCGCCAGCAAGCCAAATTCGAGGCCACCGATGCCTTAGCAACCTGTCGGCGGGTGCGGCGACCCAAGGAACTCGCCAGTTGTGTGGTAGACATCCAACGCTTAGGCGGTGACGTAGCCGCCAACGATATCCTCGACAGTTGCCGCCGCAGTTTGCTACCGCGTCAATTTGCCACCTGTGTTAAAGGCTTACGCCAAACGACTAAACTCGCTCCTAGCCAAGCGATCACCACTTGCATCGACGGCAGCGATCAACCGAAGGACTTTTATCCCACAGTGCAGTCTTAGCTAGGTTTTAGGGGCAATTTAGGGGCAATACCTCCAGAATTGACCCTAAAACCTAACGTTGACAGATCACTAGGGGCGTTGCGGGAAAATAATATCCCCGTGATAGGGGTAGGGACACGGCATTGTGTCATCGGTTATTAACCTATGCCCCCAGATTATGACACTTAGCCATGCCCCTATCTGCGAATCTCAGGCGTAGGGTGCGTTAGGCACCGCCGTAACGCACCGTTATCCAAGCGATTGATGCGTTACGCTAACGCTAACGCATCCTACGAGTGAGGATAAGAGGCATAAATTGATGGCAAGGTTAGGGGGCTAACCTTGCATCTGATGACACAATGCCGTGTCCCTACAGGTAGCGGTGTGGGTACTTTATTTATTTGTAGATCCCTAGGTACAGAATTGCTCTGTAAATCCGTTAGTACCAGCAAAAATTACTCTTTCCAACCAGCTCTCCAACCAGTTTTCGGTAGGTTCTAAGCCTTCAGACCCTGGCGGTGGACACGGAGTGGGCAAGGGAATTGTGGGACGGGAAGTGGATCAGTGGGCGCGGGATTGTTAATAATGGTTAATGAAGGGTTAGTGATGGATGTTCGCTCCAATCAACCCCCTACTCCCTTGATCTCTTACTTTCCTACCCCATGACTCAAACGATTCAGGTTCAAGATTTAGCGGCTGAAGCCCGGGCGATCGCGGACAAGCTTGGTATTCATAAATTTGATATTTTCGGTTCGGTGGTGGATGAAACCAGCGTCGAAGTGGATCGGGGTGAGCCGAAGCAGGTGGAAGCGTCGAATCGGTCAGGGGTGACGGTGCGGGTGTGGAATGATCAGGGCACCGTGGGCGTGACTTCTACCACGGATGTGCATAGCCGTGGGTTGGAGTTGGCGTTGAAGACGGCTTACGAGGCTAGTTTTTTTGGCGCGAAGGATAATGTACCCGACTTTAGTCCAGAGTCTACGGCTCCCTTGGCGGCGATCGCGGCTCAGTCTGACAATGCAGACAGCAATGGCAACGCCACCCAAGCTCCGGTACCCGTTTTGCTGGAACAGTTGGCCGGAGCCGAAAAAGCGTTACTGGAAGCCCATCCCGCCATCCAAGGGGTGCCCTACAACGGCATGACCCAGCGGATCAGCGATCGCTTCTACCTCAACAGTGCCGGAGCCGCCCGCAACGAAAGCCGCGCCACCACCACGCTTTACCTCTACACCAAAACCGAACAGGACGGCAAACGCCCCCGCAGTGCCGGAGCCTATCGCGTCAGTCCCAGTTTGGATCAGTTGGATGTGGCTGGATGTTGGCAAGAAGCCGCTGCCAAAACCATCAGCCATTTAGACTACGAAAAAATTAGTTCTGGCAAGTATCGGGTCGTTTTTTCCCCGGAAGCTTTCTTGAGTCTGTTGCGGGCATTTTCCAATCTGTTTAACGCCCAAAGCATTTTAGATAACCAGAGCCTGTCCACCCCAGAATCCCTAGGCACCCAGATTGCCTCGCCGCTGCTGTCGGTGTTGGATGATCCCCTGCATCCTGCCCATGTCGGCATGAGTACCTTTGATGGCGAAGGCACCCCAACCCGCCAAGTGACCTTGATTAAAGATGGGGTATTGACCAGCTTTATCCACAGTGCCGGAACCGCCAAGCGGATGAACGCCCAACCCACCGGCCACGCCAACATGGGCGCGAAAATTACCGTCAGTCCCCACTATTTCCATGTCTGCGGTGGCACAACTGCCGATCCAACCTATGACTTGGCTACCGCCAGCAATCTGGTGTTAATTGATGATGTCCACGCCCTCCATGCCGGGGTACAAGCCCTGCAAGGGTCCTTCTCCTTACCGTTTGATGGGTGGTTAATTAACCAAGGCCAACGCACCAGCATCGAGTCGGCAACGGTGGCAGGCGATTTCCGGGAGTTGCTGAAGGCGATCGTTTATGTGGAACCGGAGGAAAAGGTCACCCCCGGCGGCATTTGCCCCCGCATCTGGGTGGATGAGTTGTCGATTACCGGAGAGTAGGATAGGGCAGAGAATAGCCGGGGTCTCATTCAATGTGTGTTGCCAACCGTAGGGGCGTTAGCGAAGCCATGCCAGAGGCTATATGGCCATTCGCCCCTACAGGCTGATGGCTGCAAACACAAAATCATTGAACATCAGTGGTTGGGGCAACCTCTCAAGGTCGTTCAATTTGGGCGCGGAGTTTTTCTAATTCCGGGTCAACGTTCTTGGCGGTGGAGTCGCTGGGCAGAGATGGCAATGTGCCATTCCCTGCCATTTCGGCTTTCAGAGCCGCCAAATCAGCATCTAACCCCCCTGCACTTTCTAACGCCGCAAATCGACTGTGCAGGTCGTCGGCGTTTAGTTCCGCGATCGCTTCTGATCGGGCTTCCAGTTGCAGCACCTTTTCTTCCATCCGTTCAAACGCCTGCATTGCCCCATTGGGATTCACCCGCCCCATCATGTCATTGATCCCTTGGGTCGCCTTCGCTGCACGGGCACGGGCAATATACATATCTTTCTTAGTTTTAGCCTCGGCAATCTTGGCTTCCAGGGTTCGCATATCCTGCTTCAGCTTGGTGACAATGCCACCCTGTTGATCCAATTGTTGCTTCAGAGCCGTAGCGGTTTCCAGGTAGGGTTTGCGCCGCGCCAATGCTTCCTTCGCTAGGGTTTCTTCGCCCTTTTGCAGAGCCAGTTGCGCCCGTTTATACCACTCGTCTGCCAGGGATTCCGCTTGGCTGGCTTGGCGTTCCGTGCGTTTTTGCGTCGCGATCGCCTGCGCCACCGCCTGCCGCAGTTGGATCAAATCATCCTGCATATCCAAGACCGTCTGTTCCAGAATCTTCTCTGGATCTTCCATCTGGCTGACCAAACTGTTCAGATTAGCCCGAATCAGTTGCAAGATGCGATCGAACAGCCCCATAGCAAGTCTCCACTCAGCAATTCGCTTAGACCCATGGTATCGCAACTCGATGGTGGGGGGACAGGTGATACCGTCAGGCGACTGCCGGAACCCCTGCCGCACTCATTGCCCAGACTTAACTCTTCTATAGATAAACTTAATAAATCGAGGAATTTGCTACCAAGTCTGCATTTTTGTCAAATGCTTGTTATATTTTGTAATAGAAGGCACAACCGAGATCAAGTTTCTCCCTTAGAAGTTTAATAACAGTTTCGTCTAGGGCACTCTAATCTCAACAGCACGTCCTGATCAAGATGTCCACTTTGTCAAGCGTGCATTGTTAATTAGAACCGCCTGTTTATCACCTCAAGGAGTGAATTGAACCATGGATAAACCGATTGAATTGTCATTGGAACAGGAATTCAGCCTTCGTTCATTTGAAAGCCAAGTGCAACGGATGAGCCACCAACAAGCCCAAGAATTTTTGGTGAAGCTCTACGAACAAATGATGCTGCGGGAAACCATGTACAAGCATTTTCTAAAGCACCAATGGGGTTTAGAGCCTAGCCCTAACTTCGAGTAAGTCTCCATTTGTAGGGAGGCGACCTCCTTCTCTTGCTCACTTCCCAACGGAAAGGAACGGGGGATGCTGGGGCGCTCACTCTACGCCTACGTCTTACGTCTCACGGTAACTGCCAAGATTTAAGTGGATTGGTGTTAACGGCTTTGGTTTTACCTGTTGAGTTATTGGTTTCACTGCATTCGTCGATACATTTCATGGTTTGCGTTCATGGTTTACCCATTCCATGCATTCTCATCGAGTCTCCCATTTCCCAACTTGATTCCCAACTTGAGTTTTGCGCTTTAAGTGGCTTGCCTGTTGGCGTTTAGTGCGCTAGTTGGGCGATCTTTACATCTTTTTAGATCTTTAACTTCTTAGATCTTTAACTTCCAGTCGATAAACTTGCCGATGTCATGAGTTTGCACCTGAGTTTGCAGATGTCATTCCCCTTAACCTTGATGGCATAAAGCATTGACTTCCTGATAACGCCTGCTTTATACCGCTGTTGGATGCAGACAGCAACCATCGACCCGAACCAAATGAAGCTGTATCCACGGTCAAATCGTGGACGGATCGTACAGCAGTTTTTTCTTGATGCGGTACAGATGGTGAGTGTTAGAGACTGTTTTCAAAGTTGATTTTGCGTGCGCGAGGCGCACGCAAAATCAACGTTCTAGATACCTTTTCAAACAGCCTCTTAGAGGAGGCTTGAACGTTGTCTGGCGGTTAAAACCGCAACTAGCCTATGGGAACGCAAGGCAAACACTCCCACGGCCAGATCAGACGGTTCTATTTACGCACTCTATTAGCGTAACCATCAGCCAATGGCTATGCAGCAAATTCACCGCAGAATGGCACTCCACGTTGCTGTGCCAACGATGCCATCGGGTTCTAGATCAAACTTTTCTTGTGCTGCCTTGACCGCTTCTAACGTAGCGGGGCCAAAAATGCCATCAATTTCCCCGTCGTAAACGCCGATCGCGCGTAACCGAGTTTGCAATCGCTCAACGGCATCGCCGCGCATTCCTTCGCGTAGGGTGGGTAATTCAGCCGCCGCCGGTCGTGTGGTGGCTGGTTTGCTGGGTTTGGTTGGCGGACGGGTGGTTGAGGGGGCAGGTTTGGTTGGTTTGCTGGGAGCCGGACGGGCGGCTTCTGGTGAGGGGCTGGGGCGGGGTGTGCTGGCTGGGGGTGGTGTGTCTGGCGTGCTACCGTCAAACGCAGACAGTGGGGGGAATAGGCGCGTCCAAGTCGTAGCATTGACAATCCCATCCGGTTTGACCCCCGCCGATCGCTGAAAATCTGTAACCGCCGCCGCCGTGCCATCCCCATAAATGCCGTCCACCTCTCCGGTGTAGAACCCTAACAATTTGAGCGCGGCCTGCAATTCACTCACACTTTCGCCCCGACTGCCAACTTTGAGGGTGGGGCGATTCACTACGCCTGAGGCTTGGGCTAGCCGCATTGGCGTAGTTGCGGTAGCGGCGCGATCGCGGCTTGCCCATCCTAATCCTGCACCCCAACCGAGTTCCGTTGCGAGGACTAAGAGGGTGACCACACCGCCGCCAAGGTAACGAACATGGGCGATCGCACGGGGATAGTTGAGGCACAAACGGTGGGCAAAAACCATGGGTTTCCTTCTTCTTCCAAATGGTTAGTAACGATAGCAGGAGCGCAGACCTAGCACAGTGGATTAACGAATGATTAACGAAAAAATGGGTCAACAGATTTAACCGACGATCCACTCGATCAATCTGTCCCCCATTTTACGAAAGGATTTAATTGTCAGCCGACGAATTTAGACGATCGATTGATCGGTTGGGGTGTAACCGTTCACATCCCCCATGGGAAACGTGTTGCGGGCGTAGCCCACGTGTTCCTCCCCTGACAATGGGTTTCATGCCTCAGCTAAATCTTCAAGGTTGGGTTTAGCTGAGGGTGCGGCGGAGGAGGGGTTGGATGGAGAGCAGGGCGATCGCGCTGAATCCGGCTAGGATCAGGACACAAGTGCCCAAGCTAACTGCGCCCCAATCGGTTTGCATCACCACACTGCCAAACTGCCAATCGGGATGCAAGTAGATGTAACGAATCGGTTCAATGGCATAGCTGAGGGGATTCAAACTGGCTACCACTCGCAACCAACCGGGCATGAAGGACAGCGGCGCAAGAGCCGTGCTGGCGAACAACAGGGGGAGGTTGGTGACAAAAATGACGGCAATTAATTCAATGTGTCCTGGCAGGCTAAACGTTAAGCCCAAACTGAGTGCTGTGACCCCCAGAACCAATAGCAAAATCAACAGGCCAATTAAGCTCAAGCCCGCTAGGTCAGGCAGTCCGGCACCGCACACGGCTCCCAACGCCACGATCGCCGCTGTTTGCACCAAACTCATGCTGGTGATGAAAATAGCGGAGGCCAGGACAATGGAAAATCGCGAGGCTAGGGGAGCCACCAACAGCCGATTCAAAAAGCCAAACTCGCGGTCAAACATCACAGGCAAGCCTGCATTCAACGCCCCACCAAAGGCGGTGAACACAATCACCCCAGCTCCCAAAAATTGCCCATAGGTTTGACTATCGCCGAATAGCCCCGCCGGAACATTCTGAAATAACGCCCCGAATAAGAGCAGCCACATCAACGGTTGAATGATGCCAGCGACCAATGTTGTGGGGCGGCGTTGCAGTTGGATGAACAAGCGGCGGGTGAGGGCGAGGGTTTCCTGCACAAATTCCCCAGAGAATAGACCCGGTGGTGTTGCCACAGGAATGCGGCGAGTAGCTCCCTGAACAACACTAGGGGCGGGCGGAGACGCAACAGTGCGAGTCATAACGTGGTGTCTTGGGTTGGGTACTGGAATGACAACTGAATACTGGACGAAAACTGGGTGAGCAGTGAATGAAACCGAACTGGATGACAACTATATCTATACAGCAAATATCTATATAGCAATATCTATACAGTAATTTTCAGAACAGTGAAATACATTGGTAGGCAATACATCAAGACATACATCTGTAAAAACAAAACGCTGACATGGCATAGGGGCAATTAGAGGGTGTTTTAAAAGTCCTATTGGATGTATCCCTGGCGACTCAAGTCGCGGCTATACGGACAAAACCTGCCTACGCAGGTTATGGAAACCCTTGATTTTCTTCAGTCCGCGTAGGCGGACTATAGCCCGTTGGGCATGGCTTCGCTAGTGTTCACCTAGTCGCGGTTTACTCAAAGAGAAGCCGCTTTGCGTCTATAACCGCCAGCCACTTTTCAAACACCCTCTTAGGGTGGCGATCGCCTCCGTGACCGCTAGCGGCTGGATCAGACTCCAATCCGCAGTTTAGGTTGAAGTCTAGTTAAATATTAACAAATGCTAAGAAAGATGATGTGGTGGTTTTCAATCCGCTGGAGATAACGCAAGGCCGCTGCACAAGGGTCACTATTTGACGGTGCTGACTGGTGGTGCTGACTGGTGACTAGGCCAACTCCTAACCCGTGAGTGCCTGATCGAACACAAGATCCAACAAAAGGGCTTAAAATCCAATAGGTCTGCTATCCATCGTGTTTTTCATCCCAACGAATCTATGTCAACCAAGCTTCCAGTTACCGTGATCACGGGGTTTTTAGGCAGTGGCAAAACCACGTTAATCCGCCACTTGCTCACCCACAATCAAGGGCGGCGGTTAGCGGTACTGGTGAATGAGTTTGGCGAACTGGGGATTGATGGGGATTTGTTGCGTGCCTGTCAAGTCTGCCCAGAGGATGAACAGGCGGCGAGTGGTGTGCCAGAGCCTGCGATGCCGGATATTGTGGAGCTGACCAATGGTTGCCTCTGTTGCACGGTGCAGGAGGAGTTTTTGCCGACGATGCTAGAGTTGCTGAAGCGGCGGGATCAACTGGATGGGATCGTGATTGAAACATCGGGGTTGGCGTTGCCCAAACCGTTGGTGCAAGCGTTCCGTTGGCCAGAGATTCGCCATGCGGCAACAGTGGATGGGGTGGTGACGGTGGTGGATTGTGAAGCAGTGACACGGGGCACGTTGGCAGCCGATTTGGAGGCGATCGCCGCTCAACGCCAAGCCGATCCCACCCTGGATCACGAAACGCCGTTGCAGGAATTGTTTGAAGACCAACTGGCCTGTGCTGATTTGGTGGTGTTGAGTAAGACGGATTTGGTGGATGAAACGGCGCGATCGCAGGTGATCGATCGGGTGCAACAGGAACTCCCCAGAGCCGTGAAAATTGTGGACAGCGATCGCGGGCAATTAGACCCCAACCTGTTGCTGGGTTTCCAATCGGCTGTGGAAGATAACTTACATACGCGCCCCAGCCACCATGACACGGAAGAGGATCACGACCACGACGACACGATCGACTCCACCCACCTGATCCTAGATCGGCAATTTGATCCCGACCAATTGCAAACTCAATTGGAACAGTTGGTGCAAGACCAAGAAATTTATCGGGTCAAAGGTTTTGTTGCGGTCGCCAATAAGCCGATGCGGCTGGTGGTGCAAGGTGTGGGCAAACGGTTTGAGCGGTTCTACGATCGCCCTTGGCAACCCGATGAACCGCGCCATACCCGCCTTGTTTTCATTGGCAAGGGGGTTGATCGGGCGAAAATTGTGGCTCAACTGGGCTAATCTCTAACTGGGCGGATCGGGCAGGGTGGATCTGATGCCACTGCACGGCTAAGGGAGAGGCGTAAAAATAAAGTACCCATAATTGAAACAGGATGCGTTAGGCTTCAGCCGTAACGCATCCTACGCTGGGTATTTTATTTATTTGCAGATCCCTAACTGTGTGGGGATCGACTATAGTCCAATGAATATGAATGGGTGTCTAACCTACTGTCAGAGCGATTGAGGAGGAGCAGAGATGGCAAAACAAGGGAAGGGAATCTGCGCCTATTGTGGGAAGGAAATTGCCAAAGGCACAGTCAACAAGCATTTGAGTGCCTGTGCCCCTCGTCTGGCCGCGATCGCTAAAGCTGAGCAGGGCAAGGGCACTAGCGAAGCCTTGTATCATCTGCGGGTGCAAGATGCGTACCAAAAGGAATTTTGGCTGGATTTGGAAATGCGCGGTTCCAAAACCTTGAACGATTTAGATGCCTATCTGCGAGCGATTTGGCTGGAGTGTTGTGGGCACCTGAGCGAGTTTTCGCTCCAACGCTTTGGCGACACCATAGGCATGAGCCGCAAGCTTCGTGATGTGTTCCAGTTCACCGACACCATCAACCATGCCTATGACTTTGGCACCACGTCAGAAACCGTGGTCAAATGTATGGGAGTCCGCACAGGTAAACCAACCACATCCAAACCCATCGTCCTCTTGGTTCGCAACAAAATGCCAGAGGCCACTTGTATGGAATGCGGACAACCAGCGGCATACCTCTGTATGGAATGCGTCTATGAACATGAGGCGACTGGATTCTTGTGTGAAGAGCACGCAGAGGATCATCCCCACGATGATTATGGCGAACCCCTGCCCGTGTTCAACTCTCCCCGCACGGGGATGTGCGGGTATTGTGGCCCCGCAGAGCCACCTTATTAATGGGTATTAATGGGTTAAATCCAAGCCGGAACAGAAACCCGGGTTCTGTTGCTCCACCCATAACAAATTAATTATTTGATGTAGAAACCGGGTTGCTGTGGTGGAACTCTGATGTTGTAGATGGGGTCTGAAGCGGTAATACATTGAGGGATTGACCATGCGCCATCTGAGTTGCCGGACTGCCGTGAATAGATTGGTCAGGAAGCCCATCCTGAGAAAAATCAGTTGGACGGTGTTGTTGGGGGCGATCGCCCTCACTCCCATCCTGTCCTCGCCGATCAAAACCACCGCTCAAGCCAACAATCCCCAGCGGATTTGTCCGGCACTCTGCCGATCGCGCGGCATGACCTGGGCAGGCACTTGGCAACGGCGCGGCAATTCCATCGTCTGCCAATGCAGTCGCGCCAGCAATTCCCCGGCTTCTCCCACGCCACCGACTCCGCCTACCCCGCCCACCGTACCCACCTCCCCCGGTGCCAGCACCGATTCCTTCACCCAACAACTGCTGGATACCCATAACAAATATCGTGCGGCTGTGGGGGTTCCGGCGTTAACCTGGTCGGCTCAACTGGCTAACGATGCCCAAGGCTGGGCCAACTATTTAGCGTCCTTGGGGGGACGACAACTGGTGCATAGCCAAAATAACCAACGACCGGGGCAAGGGGAAAACCTCTGGATGGGGACTTCGGGCTTCTACAGTCCGGTGCAAATGGTGGATAGTTGGGGCGCAGAACAGAAATTTTTCCGTCCCGGCAATTTCCCCGATGTCAGCACCTCCGGCAACTGGGGCGATGTGGGGCACTATACCCAAATCGTTTGGCGCAATACGACCCAAGTTGGCTGTGGCCTCGCTAAAGCGGGTGGTAATGATATTCTGGTGTGCCGCTACACTCCAGCGGGCAATTTTATGGGGCAGCGGGTTTATTAAGGAGTTTGAGAGTACAGCGTTGAGGAGTTGAGGAGTTGAGGAGTTGGGGGTGTACGAGTCGTTGTATTGTTAAATTTCCACCCTTGGCTCCGTAAACTCCCCAACTCCTTAACTCCTCCCCTGTGCCTCTCGACTTCAGTAATGTTAATTTCCTGTGGGCTTCCATCTTAGTGGAAAGCTTGTATCGATTAGGTCTCCGGACGGCGGTGGTGTGTCCGGGATCGCGGTCGGCTCCGTTGGCGGTCGGGTTTGCCCGTCATGGTGAGATAGAGGCGATTTCGGTGCTGGATGAGCGATCGGCGGCGTTTTTTGCCTTGGGGTTGGCGCGGCGCAGTCATCGGCCTGTGGCGTTGGTGTGTACGTCAGGCACAGCCGGAGCTAATTTTTATCCAGCGGTGATCGAAGCGCGGGATAGTGGGGTGCCGTTGCTGGTGTTAACGGCAGATCGCCCTCCGGAATTGCGCTATTGCCATGTAGGACAGGCGATCGACCAACAAAAGTTATTTGGCACTTACCCCACTTGGCAAGCGGAACTGGCGTTGCCATCGTTGGAACTGGGGATGTTGGCCTATGTGCGGCAAACCGCGATCGCGGCCTGGGAACGGACTCAATTCCCTGTCCCTGGCCCCGTCCACCTCAACATTCCCTTCCGCGATCCCCTGGCTCCCATCCCCGATGCCGCTACTGAAGCCCTCGCCACCACCCTTGATCCCGACCACTTCTTCCACGCCATCCACCCCAC
>CAZJZR010000046.1:0-11819 GCA_964550475.1 uncultured bacterium | reverse complement strand
TCCGTGCCCTAGATTTCGCTATATGAATGCTTGCAACTGTTCCATTGGCTGAAACCTCGATGGGCGGCGGTTACTGTTTTATTAGGTTTATTAGGCTTCTCGCCTGAGTAGATAAGCTGGAGAATTCTGTATATGCAAATTGATGAGTATGCAGAGGCAAAAGCCCTCGCCGCAAAAATTCA
The DNA here is from genome assembly GCA_964550475.1 of uncultured bacterium. Lineage (GTDB taxonomy): Bacteria > Cyanobacteriota > Cyanobacteriia > CAIUCS01 > CAIUCS01 > CAIUCS01. The sequence continues at coordinate 11,637 of CAZJZR010000046.1, read as the reverse complement.
AGCCAATTTACCGATAAAGGTGTTTCCGACTAAACAGTTGTTGCAATCCCTGCGGCAACAGGGGAAAACGATGCAACCCAACCAAGCCTATGAGGTTGATTCGGTTTTCTACTCAGGGGATGCGGGTGGCATCATCTGTGCCATAAAGGATGAGGCAACGGATGAAGAAGTCTATGCTGTGTCGATTACTCACCTAAAAGTTGATCCAGAGTGCCCCTTGGCTTCAGAAATTGCGGCCTATCAACAGAAACGTACTCGCTTGCTAGCGATCCAAAATGGTGGAGGGTTTGCGGCTGAGTTGTTGGCAGGGCGATCGGCCAACCCTAAGAAGCAAGGTAAGAAAAAGGGGTTTAGTCGTTAATTGTTCCCAAAGCGATATTGCATTCGGGCAGGGAGTTTCAAGGTTGGCGACTCTTCAAATGTGTAATAGTCGCCAACCATTCGCACATTGCGAATTAAGCTGACAGGCGGCATATTCACCGTGTCATAACTCAACACCTGATTGGTGAACATCACATCCAACGGGTTGAGCGGATAGGGAATAAGCTCCTCATTTGTGGTAAGAGATTGGGGCTTGAGTGGTTCAGCAATAATCTCTGCTTTACTTGCCCATTTGCCAATACGAATCCAGCGAGAAAGTGAAAGTGGTGATTCAGAAATAACAAAAAACTCAAATCGACTCTCCGGCGCGATTTCCTTTGTTCTACCAAAACCCGGAATGTTTCGAGCCGTTTTTTCCATTTCAACATGGTAGTTGTTGTTGGCATACTTCCAGGTATTTAAAGCACTTGTATAGTGCAGTGCTCTTGCTGGAGTGACATAGATGCCTCGTTGATTCAGTAAGGACAAATGCTCCTTATACTTAGGAACTTGTTCAGCACAAAAGTAAGCATAGGAATCTTCAGTGCAAACTGAAGTAGCATAGCGATCGCTATCAACTAAACCCAGTGCATAGGTCAAGGCATAGTTATGTAAGACAGGTTCAGTCTCGTAAAGTCGCCCAATTTCGCGAGTAGCAAAGTAGAGACTGTCGTGCAGTTCCAGCGTACATCGATAAATGATGGTCATAGACTTTTACTCCGCTGCGGTTGTAACGGACTTCTTACCTGTCTTTTTCCCTTTGTCTGCGGTTGGTTTGAAGATATATTTCTGAGCGTATGCCACTGATTCTGCATTTGCTTGAGTGAGCATTGCTTTCAATTGAACTTCATCACTAGTAATTGCTTTTACCTCTGACAGTAGAGCATCTAAATCATCTCCCATCACGTCAGTGTGCGGAATGCATTCTTCACTCATCAATTCAGAGATCGCGTCTTCTGCTGCCACTCGAACACGATCTTCATTCAATGGGTCAGGAGGTTGAATCTCATTACGCTCAGCCATCAAATCATAAATTTTCTGTGTCCAGCGAAGATTGCTCACAATTTCCCCATCCGCAAAAATTACACCAATCAATTCATTGCGAACACGCCCTGTGCGGGTAGTTTGTGCCCCATAATGACGAGTTCTCAGAATATTGTTGAGAACATAGAGGAACCCTGCTTCTGTTGGGTCTTTCAATGTGACAATACTGGGGAAAAAGACTTGGGGCACGATGTGATCTTGACTATTGATACGAGAAGTTGTTTCTCCGATCTTCGTATCTAAACTCCCATCTGCCCTCTTTTCACCCTTGGAAGACATAGTTCCATTTTCGTATGGTGCATTGAGAGTAAAGTTTTCGTGAGAATCATCAAATGCCGTAATTGAATACGCTGTGTCAACTACAACTTTCGATTTTTCAGAACCAGCATCCCCGATCGCAAAACCATAAAGAATACAGTCAGGAGTCGTTTTACTGAAATTAACGTTATATTCGCAGTTCTCCCAATCTCCGATTTGATAGCTGCGGAGCAATTCGCGTCCGGTTAACCGCTCAGGACTGGATTGCTTGCGTTTGAACATTGCCAAGCGACTGATAATTTTGCGGCTTTCTGGATCATCCTTTTTCATGCCAGCATGAACCCGTGCGCGATTGAGTTCACCGTCAGTCTGAAACAATGGATAGGATTCTGTGACTCGAATTGTAACGAAGTGGGCATACTTGCCCATTGGTTTTGCGGGGATTTCAGTATGGAAGTGCTTGGGATTAACGGTTGTCAGAAAAGTCATCGTAGTTCCTCAACATGTGAATAGAGTGGTCAGAATCAAACAGTTGCTTCAAGTTCTTCCGGAAACTCATCCGGTTCTGGTTCTGGTGGTTGGTTGGCCTGACGTTCTAGATCGTCTTCAAGGCGGTAGAGATAATCGCAAGTATCCCGAATCAAATTCAGTTGAATACCTGCAAGCCGAGCGCGATCGCACTTAAAAGCTGCCTCAAAAATTTCTTTCACAAAGAACTGAGCAAATTCATAGACTGCCTGACGTTCCTGTTCTGAAGTCAACGCAGGTTTCCATTTTCCATCAACAAAAACAAGTGTGGGCTTGCCTTCTGCTGCTTTCCGCCGAACGTTCACCATAAGTTTTGCGAGTTTACCTGCAACATACTCTGTGAGCGATTCGGCATCTGATGCTAATGCTCGGTCTGGTTTTAGGATTGCGTCTGCTGCTTCATCAATTGGTTTAAGTACAGCATTCGGTTTAGCATATTGGCTCTTTGCCCGGTAAAACTTGCGGTAGAGCCGAGTGAGTTCACGCAGTTTAGACATATCTTTTCCTTCTGAGTCAAAACAGTGGTAAAAGTCCATGTAAAGCTTGATTTTGGAAATCGGAGGCGAATCCCAATCCAGCTTACGAACGAGTTTGGTGAGGTAATGAAACACATATAACGGGCTGGTTTCTAAATCCCGTGCGAGGGCTGCAAGCTTACCCCAATCGGGATCACCATCTTTTTTTCGATTGACTTCCAAATGGATGGAGTAAGCTGCACTGAGGGCATTGAGTGGGGAGAATTGATTACCTGGGACAATGCCATCAAGTCGTGTTCCATCTTTTTCTTGTTTAATCAGGGAAGTGATGGCTTGGTGTGCCCCATCTAAAATGACCGTTTTCTCGAACTCTGCTCCACTGATAAACGGTGGCACTGGAGATTCAGAAGCAACAACTTTGACATCCAAGACAATCGGCAGTGCAAACGCTAACCAAGCAGGCATCACCCATGACTCCGTATCCGTAGCATCGCGTCCGGGTGGAATTGCCATGAAGAAGAAGGTTAACGGTTGTTTGGTGGGATAGCTGAGTTTGAAAGTTTGATCTCTATCAGAGGTTTCTTGAATTAGCAGCGAATCAACCTTTTGATAGTTATCAATTGTAAATTTTGCTTCGTTCTGATCACTGATCAAGTGTTTGCGAACATCGGCATCAAATTTGGTTGCTCGAATCCAGCTATATGCCTTTTGTAGGAACGTATTTGTTTCAGGTGTGAAGAAATAGGCAGGGTAAAGGTATAGATATCGATACTTACGCCCTTCAAAGTCACCTCCAGTGGCGTTTGTCTGATTCATTAAAATCTGTCTCAACATGATCTCAACAGACCAAATTGAACAGATTTGACGTTTTGCAGCCTGCACATTGAATAGAATCTGACGATTGCTGTAAACTTGGGGTGCAAAGAGGGTTGCCGACTCCATTTGTTCGGTCACAGTATAAGCAGAACTCGACATTGCACATACATTTTCTCGTCCTCGCCCAGTCGTAATTTTGGCAGCTTGATAGCGTTTCAGTTCAAGCAGGAATGGATCGGTTTCAGGACTGACAATGGCTCCGGTCGGTAGTGTCACAATCCGGCTAACATAGGTGCGTAGATCATCCCATCCATCGGGTAGTGTTATATCTGTAATTACAGGATTGATTGCCTGAATTGCAACTTTCACCATGCGTTCCATGACTTCACGCACTTGAGCATCTTCCAATCCAGCATTTCGCTGATTGTGCTTTGCTGCCAAGTAATACCAATCGAGAGGGACACCACCAGTATTCTTAATGGACTGAACTGAACGTAAATCTGAAATCACATCCACTAAGCCTAAATATTCTGCTAATACCTGGGTCAGATCTAACTCAGGTAAGGTTTTCCGCGATGCTTTTGGCTGTTTTTTTTGCCAATCATTGAAGCGATCGCACCACCCCTGCCAGATACGCCGACAAAGCAAGTCGCCAAACTCTGCCAAGCGGTCAATACGGTAATCATCTCCAAATTCAACATCTAAATCGGATGGTAGTTCTCCAGCTAACTTGAAATCATTCAAGCTTGCACTACGTTTTGCACCTGACGAAGCTTTAGTAGATGGAATGATACGACAAGCTGCACTAACAGCGACTTCCATCAATGATTGGAGGTCAAAGTACAACCAATAATAGTCAGCAAATTTAATCCCTTTACCATCTCGATTAAACCCAGTCTGAGTTTCCCTGAGTCTATTCGCACAAAGATGTTTAATTTTATCGACGACCTTATCAGGAATTAAGGCCACGTCAATGATTGGGGCATTAGATTTGGCAACATAAACAACACCATCTGGTAAATACAACAATGGGATATAAAATTCTTCAGGATGTAGCTCCATTACAGCGTTGTTCACAACATTCGTTAAAACGCCGCGATTGTCAGAAATCGCATGATAACTAAACCTGATTTGGTCTTGGCTAAGATTCTGCAAGATGAAAGGTAGATTCCCTTTAGACATGACATCGTAGGGATGCTTAATCACTGATGCAAAGCGATCGGAAAGTTTAACTAAATTCACTAATACATTGCGAATTCTGCTATCTAAGCGATCGTCATCCAGTGGTTTTAATCCACGAGTGATTAATCCTAAGTCCGCGTCATTTTTGTCACCAGCATTGCTGCTAATCCAAATGATGTCGTCAATGTAGTCTTGCCACTGCTCACCTAGAAAGTAATCCAAGCCAAAATCTAGGATTTTTTTTCTGATGTAGTCTCGACCCAGGTTTGGTGCATCGCGTTTTTCAGGTGAATTTTTGATCCAGTCGCGATCGCAGAATTCTGGATTGACTTCAGCTAGCCACGTTTTGTAATCAGGGAACTTCTCGTAGTCATGCAAAAGATATGACGTGGTATATATGCGACATTGCAAATCCCCACAGTAGGATTTAACTTGATTTTTTTGAAAATCCTTCTGCTTGAGATACCGGAGAATGCGATAGGTTGGGAAGAACCCATTGAGTAAATGGGCGAGTAGTGACTGGTCTGCTGCGTTGCGCCGACTTAAAGGAGGTTTCCCTTCTTTAATGCGTTGTTCAGCTACTCGTGCTTCGATACGTTCAAAGAATAAGCCACCTTTCGCTGTTGCACCTGCGAGTTGACGCATCAATTTGGGTAGGACGAATTCGGCAAAGTCGCCCAGAATAACGTCGTTAGAGTTTCCTGTGGATTCCTGAATGGCTTGCTTAAAAAGGGAAATGGTCAACAACTCCGGTTCACGGCTTTGTTCCTCATCTTCTCTGCCTGCATCAAAATCTAAAATTTGATTATCATCAAATAAATCTAATTGTTCATCGTTCATAAAGTATTTCTCCAGATATTTCTAAAAAATCCATGTAGTATCGTCTTTAGGCTTCCAATGCCAGATAGAGGTTTCCAACATGAGAGCCGATTGTCCGAAGGCGATCGTGTACGGAGGATTAGGATCATCAGTGCGATCGCTTAAACCATACGCCTGAAACTGCATCGGTAATCCGAGCTTAGTTCTTAAAGTAGTGCGATCTCTATCCGAAACAAAACAAACCATGCCTCGCTGAGACACTGCTCTCCTTAATCGAGTTGGAATATCCGTACCTTCAAGTTCTAATCCCTTAAGAAGCTGAACTCTACCCAATTGCTTGACTGTACTGAAATCATCTTGAGCATAGTAAAAGTACCAATTCTCTCGAATATCGCGGTAATCCCTCAATGTGAGATAACACAATGCATCTTGAAATCGTTTTGTAGGGAGTTTTGCTGCTTGCACCCGTTCCAGAAACTCACCTTTATCCATTAGGTCAAACACAAAATTGCTCAGCAACCCCGGCAAGTTGTAAGTCTTGAACCGTTCTCGCTCTGGCTCGACCGGATTCGTTACATCGTATACCGCACAATCTAGTTGACTGGTTCCACGAAACGATCTCGCTTCGTCAAGAATTTTGTGTTGTTTCTGCTGGAGACAGTGGTAAACCTGTCCCCGCTTTTTCGACATCTCAAATCCAAATGCATTTTCTGTATCCGTCTTAAAGCCCTCGGCTGCACCGGGGTAAGTTGCTTTCATGTGGTGTGAACTCAATTCGTTCCAGACGTAGCAAGATTGGACACTCCCCCAACGCTGCGGGTAACCTTCAAATTGGTTGGGAAACTTCCAATAGTTACGAATCACATTATGAAATGAGACGCGATCGCACTCATCGCCATCACTCAAGTTTCCTTCTTCGCCAAATAACCGACTCACTAAGAAATTTGGAATCAATGCATATGCCTGATAAGGACGAGGCAGGAAATCTGGATGTCTGCCTAATCGTCCAAAGCGTTGGATAAAGTTTCCGGCATCCGATGCTTCAAATACCAGAAAGTTAATCTTGAAATCAACGCCAACATCAATCGTTGAAGTCCCAATCAGTAAATCTGCTTGGGTGAGAGATTGTGACTTTTCAGTTTCACCCGTCAAACTGGTATTGACCAAAACTTTGAGATTATATTGCTCAAATAAGGGTTTCAGCAAGCCTGCTAACTTATAAACAGATGCAATTGAATTCAGAATTACTGCACCTTTGCTGCCTGGATAATCCAAAAAGAATTGCAATATTGTATCCTGAGCATGGTCAGTCAACCATTGGTAAGCGGCTTTTGCATTCGGTTGCAATTCGGTTGGAAATGATAGTGTGATTGCTTGGCTAATGGGTCGCCAAGTTTTGGTTTCTTCCGTCAAGGCAAATCGATACTTATCTTGACCCACGGGATCAACAACTACAAACCTTAAATTTGACCGCTTCAGAAAGTCTTGAAGCATTTGGTTTGGCGTAGCTGACAAGAACAGAAATTTTTTCCCTGGCGAAGTGTATTTCATCAGAAGGATTGAATTCAATACACTGGCAACTTGGGGAGACGAAAACACATGGAATTCATCGAATAGGAATAGCCGATATGCTTCATCAATTTTTCTGAAAAGTTTGTCTGCGTTATCGCCCTTACCTGATTGCTGTGGATTTCGCCTCAAATAACAGAATGAGTGAATGTAGTGAAAAATATCGGGATTTGTGAGCAAGATCTCGGAATTATCTCTTATGAACTCAATCCCCTGCTGCTTCGACGGTAGATTCTTTGTCGCAATAAAATCTTCAAGCGTTGCACCCGTTAACCGATAAATTTGAGGATCATAATCGGGGTCAAATTGTGCTTTATAGTTCTGAACCTGCCCTTCCTGGTCGCGGGCTAATTCGTTGGTAGGGTACATTGCCAATGTATAGTTTTTGCCTGTCATTGCTTTAAGAAATGCAGCAAGACTTTTTCCATCTCCTGTCATTGCCGTATTGAAAACAACATCTATGCTTGGATCACTCAAAGCATGAAATGTTTCGACTTGATGCCAGGACAATGAACTCCAACCGTCTGGTAGCGTTACCCCTTCCGGCAACTCTGTCGCAGGACAGGAATAAACAGGCTTTAACCTAATCGCATAACTATCGGTCATACCTCACCCCATCCCCAGGTAAAACTCCCGCTCCAGATCATCCTTGCACTTCTCTAAAATCACCAAATTGTGAGTCCAGCCAATTTCTCGCACCAATGGTGCGAGTTTTTCATGGGTTGCATAGCTTTGATAAAACAGCCGCATTCGCCAGAGGTTCGGGGCAGAAAAGCCAGTGATCCCAGGGAACTCCGCCTGCAAATCCTTCGCCAACTGTTCCACCACCGACTTACCCCAACCCGCCACTTGTTGCCGAGTCACAATCAACTGTCCAATATCCCAATAGAGCGCAATCAGTTCACGATTAACTGCCTTCAACGCCTCATATTGAGCGGAACGAATCCGCTGCTTCACCTCGCCCAACAGCAGGCCATAATCTTCCAGTTCTGCCTCCGCCATCGCCCCACCCCATGCCTAGAACTGGTCTATTTTAGTACACTTGAATTAACAAGCAACCGATACTCAAACTGATTCCCTGCGATCCGGCGTTTATCAAACTGGTAGCCTTGTTGTTTTGCCACATGCATCGTCGCCGAGAACCGATGCCCCACCTGTTGCACTAGTTCATTGCAAGTGTGCCAGTTACCATCGGCCAATAGTGCCATCAGTTTTTCCTGTTGAGTCATCGCCATTGGAGAAGTGTGCCTATAAAATAAGAGGTCAGGGCTAAAAGTAATTACATTATTCAGATTAGCTCAGATTATTTCTAAATGCAAGTACACTTTGGTCAATGCCGCGCAAAAAAGAAACGCTCACACTCTCGGTTCCATCTGGCACAAAAAGTCAGCTAGAAGCGATCGCCCAACGCTTAGGAATTCTCTGGGGCAACAATCCCAGTGCATCAGGGCTAATCTCTGCGATCGCCCAACACACAATTGAAGTTGGTTTACCCTTCAGATTGTCCACCACCCAAGTGAATGCCTTACGCCAAGCCATTCGAGATCTTACGGATAGTGGTCACATTGAAGACGCTAAAAGTGTAATTACACTTTTACTAGATCGGGGACAATTAGAGGCTCCATTACGTCAGGATCTGATTCAATATGTGAGTCAGCCGATCGTAGGCTTGCGTCCACAGATTGATCTCTGCATCAGCCAACAGCAACCCTTCCATTTGGTCTATCGAAATTCCCAAGCCGAAATTTTGGAATTCACCGTGCGATATGCCCAAGTCCTGTTTTACGAAAAACGGTTCTACTTACAAATTTGGTGCGATGAAACTGAAGACAGCGACGACCTGCCCGAACTGAAACATAATCGTTGTCTGCGTCTTGATCGTATCGATAATATTCAGGGTATTGTTCCCATTCAAGGTGCATGGCGTGGCCAGTTTGATGCCATTTTGGTACAGCTCAACTTTTATGGTTGGTTGGTCAAGGCTTACGAAGCTAAATCAGATGATATTGAAAATATCTTGGTCAATAACCAAACCCGTCGAGTCGTGCGGCGCGTCTCCAATAGCTTTTGGCTAATCCGTGAAGTGTTGCGCTATGGCAACGATTGCGAAGTGGTATCGCCAGAAGGAGTCCGCGATCGCGTCAAACAAAACTTGCTGGATTTGTGTAGTCGTTATGGTTTAACTACCAACAATCAAGATGCCTGAACAGCGTCAAGATGAAGCATCAAAAAAAGAAAAATCGTGGATCCCCCCCAACCCATAAGCCCAGCAAAACCCAGCAAAACGAAACGCAAAACCTTTTGCCGCTTTGACCTAACTGAAGCTTACAAACACCTCAACCTCACCCAATTGCCCCCCTGGGATCTGCACATCCAAGCGATCGTCCTCAGCGACTTTTGCCAGCAACGACTCACCAAACTGCACCGATTCTTTGACCTCAGCGGCTACGAAGAATCCCAAAAACTGTTGCAGAGATCCCAGAGAGACTCTCCCCAACCTCGGCGGTTGTGGCAATAGTCGTAAATTATCTGGTTAAGGGACTTACGGAGAAATCATATCCCCATGATAGGAATAGGGACACAACATGGCCGCGTCCCTCAAGGTGTGTAGGTACAGTCTTAACGTGCAAGTCGCTTAGCGGCGAGGCGATTGTGATGGCGACGGCGATCTCGACTGTTCCAACTTGACCAGCCGTTGCTCCAATTCTTGGACTTGCAACTTCAACTCGACCACCAACGTGGCTAACCGTTGAAATTTTGGATCAGTTGTCGGGATAGTCGTGTAGTTGGGTGTGGGGCTGGTCACCGTAGGCGCAGGGGACAGAGGCGGCGCAGCCCGCAGACTGGACAGCCGCGCCTCCAATTGGTTCAATTGTCCTCGTAGTTGCAAATTGTCGCTTTCCAGTTGGGCAATCCGCGATTCCAGGTTAGCGGGAAATTGCGCGATCGCCGCCTGACCCATCCCCCAACCCACCAGCCCACCAACCGTGAGCAGGAACAGGGAAATCAAAGCCAGCGATCGCCAGAACCAGCCTCCCCTACTCGCCATACTCGTCCATCGGCACGCAGGAGCAGACCAGGTTGCGATCGCCATAGGCTCCATCAATCCGTCCCACCACCGGCCAGAACTTGTGGTCGCGTAACCAGGGGGCGGGATAAGCCGCAGTGGCGCGGGAGTAGGGGTGATGCCACTCATCCGCCAGGAGGGATTCGGCGGTATGGGGGGCGTGTTTCAGGGGATTGTCTTGGGAGTCGAGGGTGCCAGCGGCGATCGCGTCAATTTCCGCCTTAATCGCAATCATCGCCTCACAGAACCGATCCAGTTCCTCCTTCGACTCGCTCTCCGTCGGTTCCACCATGATTGTCCCAGCCACCGGCCAAGACACCGTGGGCGCGTGGAAGCCGTAATCCATCAGCCGTTTGGCAATGTCTTCCACCTCAATTCCTGCCACTTTCTTACAGCCGCGCAAATCGAGGATGCACTCGTGCGCCACCAGCCCCGACTGTCCCTTATACAGCACGGGGTAGTAGGGTTCCAGCCGACGGGCAATGTAATTGGCGTTGAGGATGGCCACCTTGGTCGCTTCGGTCAGACCCGCGCCACCCATCATGGCAATGTACATCCAGGAAATCGGCAGAATGCTGGCACTCCCCCAGGGTGCGGCGGAGACGGCTCCCAAGGTGGTCGCGGCATCCCCCTGCGGCGGGATCACAGCATGACCGGGGAGGAACGGGGCGAGGTGGGGCATTACGCCAATCGGTCCCATGCCGGGGCCACCGCCACCGTGGGGAATGCAGAAGGTTTTGTGCAGATTCAGGTGGCAGACATCGGCTCCGATTTCACCGGGGCGGCACAGTCCCACCTGGGCGTTCATGTTGGCACCGTCCATGTAGACCTGGCCGCCGTGGTCATGGATAATTTGGCAAATGTCCCGGATCGATGCCTCGAATACCCCGTGGGTGGAGGGGTAGGTGATCATCAGCGCGGCTAAGTTGTCCCGGTGCTGTTCAGCTTTTGCCCGTAAGTCCGCTACGTCGATGTTGCCCTGGTCATCGCAGGCGATCGCCACCACCTTCATCCCCGCCATCACCGCACTGGCCGGATTGGTGCCGTGAGCCGACTGGGGAATCAGGCAGACGGTGCGATGGCTGTCGCCGCGCTGTTGGTGGTATTCGCGAATGACCAACAAGCCTGCATATTCCCCTTGGGAACCCGCGTTCGGTTGCAGTGACACAGCGGCAAATCCAGTGATTTCCGCTAGCCATGCCTCCAGTTGCCGGAACAGGGTTTGGTAACCCTGGGTTTGGCTGACCGGGGCAAAGGGATGGATCTGGCCGAATTCTGGCCAGGTCACGGGGAACATCTCTGCCGTGGCGTTGAGTTTCATCGTGCAAGACCCCAAGGGGATCATGGATGTGGTGAGGGAGAGATCCTTGGCTTGCAGGCGATGGAGATAGCGCAGGAGTTCGGTTTCCGAGTGGTAGCGGTTGAAGATCGGGTGGGTGAGGTAGGGGGAGGTGCGTTGCAACGTAGGGGCGTTAGGCGAAGCCCATGCCGTAAGGCTATATGGCCATTCGCCCGTAC